>NZ_JBFAAX010001182.1:0-1586 GCF_040639995.1 Actinosynnema sp. NPDC023658
CGCGGACGCCCGTGCGCGGCACGCCGTTGGCGGACCTGCTCGCGGCCCGCACGTCCCGGGAACGGCGGGGCACGCCGGACGTGGCCGTCCTCGCGGGCCCGGCGCGCGCGCTGGACGTGGTCCGCGGCGACCGGTTCCGCGAGGAGGTGTGGCGCACCTCGCAGGGCGCGACCGAACTGGCCGCGGAGTTCACGCTGCTCGGCCACCGCGTCGTCACCGGCGGCACGGACAACCACGTGGTGTTCGTCGCGCTGCCCGCCGACGTGGCCCCCCACGCGGTGGACGCCCTGCGCGAGGTCAACCTCGTGGTCGACCGGGTGCCGGGACCGGATCCGGTCATCGCGCTGGACGTGACCTCCGCCGGGCGGCGCGGGTTCGACCGCAGCGAGATGAGGCACGTCGCACAACTGGCCGACGAAGCGCTCAAGGGCGTGCGGACCGGCGACCGGCTGGACCGCTTCACCCGGCTGTCGGTCCGCGACGAGGTGCTGCGCCTGCTCTGGCAGTTCCCGCTGCCCCGCCACGTCCCGACGACCCGATGGAGGACCAACCCGTGAGCGGACCGGACATGCTGCGCCGGCTGGAGGCGATCCGGCGATCGATGCCGGAGACCCCGGTGGTCAAGCTGGCCGACGACACCGTCGACCTGTACGCGAAGCTGGAGTTCAGCAACCCCAACGGCAGCTCGAAGGACCGTTCGGCGTTGTGGATACTCAAGCGCGCCGTCGAGCGCGGCGACGTGACCGAGGGCTCCACGATCGTGGAGTCGTCCTCGGGGAACTTCGCCATCTCCCTGGCCTCCTTCTGCCGATCGCTGGGGGTGGACTTCATCCCGGTGCTCGATCCGAACGTGAACGCCTCCACCGAGGCGTACCTGCGGCAGGTGTGCCGTCGGGTGGAGAAGGTCACCGAGCGCGACGCCAGCGGCGGCTTCCTGAGCACCCGGTTGGCGCGCGTGCAGCAGCTCCGCGGCGAGCTGCCCGACGTGTACTGGCCCAACCAGTACGCCAACACCGACGCCGTGCTCGCGCACTACCGGCTCACCGGCGGCGAGGTCTGCCGGGCGTTCCGGTCGATCGACTACGTCTTCATCGGCACGAGCACGGGCGGCACGATCGCCGGGCTGTCCCAGCGGGTCAAGGAGACGTGGCCGCACGCCCGCGTGGTCGGCGTGGACGCGGAGGGGTCCGCGATCTTCGGCGGCACGCCGCGCACCCGGCACATCCCCGGTCTGGGCTCCTCGATCACCCCGCCGCTGTTCGACCACGCGCTGATCGACGACGTCGTGATCGTGCCCGAGCGGGACACCGTGCGCGGCTGCCACGAGCTGCTGCGGCGGCACGGGCTGTACGCGGGCGGGTCGACCGGGACGGTCTACGCCGCGATCAACCGCTACTTCGCCGACCACGCGGGCCCGCGGCCCACGGTGCTGTTCCTGTGCGCCGACCGCGGCACGGGCTACGCCGACACCATCTACAACCCCCGCTGGGTCGCGGAGGTCTTCGAGGAGGAGCCCGCCGCCGACATGGTGCCCGCCTAGCACGGGCGGCCCGAACCCCGACATCCCACCACGATCCCGGTCCGCC
>NZ_JBFAAX010001183.1:0-1585 GCF_040639995.1 Actinosynnema sp. NPDC023658
GTCGCTCGCCGGTGCGCTCGCCCGCCGGCCCGGGGTGCGCGCGGAACCGGTGGTGTCCCTGGCTCGGCCGGCCCAAGCCCTGATCGAGCAGGCCGAGGGCGCCGCACTGCTGGTCGTGGGCACGCGCGGGCACGGGGCGGTGCGGCGCGCGCTGTTCGGCTCGGTCAGCCACGCGGTGCTGCACCACGCGCCCTGCCCGCTGGCCGTCGTGCACGGCGCTGTGACGTCCGATTCGACCGCCGCGACGCCGCGTCGGTAGTGGTAGGAAGTCCCGGTGAGTAACTTGGATGACGGTGCCGGGCTGGGGCTCGCGCAGGACGAGGTCGTGTCGCTGGCCAGCGAGCTGATCAGGATCGACACGACCAACACGGGGGACCCGGCGACGGTCGCCGGGGAGCGCGCGGCGGCCGAGTGGGTCGCGGAGAAGCTGGGCGAGGTCGGCTACGAGACGACCTACGTCGAGTCCGGCGCGAAGGGGCGCGGCAACGTGATCGCCCGCCTGGCGGGCGCCGACCCGTCACGGGGGGCGCTGCTGGTGCACGGTCACCTGGACGTCGTGCCCGCCGACGCCTCGGAGTGGTCGGTGCACCCGTTCTCCGGGGCGGTGCAGGACGGGTACGTGTGGGGTCGCGGCGCGGTCGACATGAAGGACATGGTCGCGATGACGCTCGCCGTCGCGCGCCGGTTCAAGCGGGACGGCGTGGTGCCGCCGCGCGACATCGTGTTCGCGTTCCTGGCCGACGAGGAGGCGGGCGGCCTGTTCGGCGCCAAGTGGCTGGTGGACAACCGGCCGGAGCTGTTCGAAGGTGTCACCGAGGCCATCAGCGAGGTCGGCGGGTTCTCCATCACCCTCAAGGACGACGTCCGGGCCTACCTGGTGGAGACCGCCGAGAAGGGCATCCGCTGGCTCAAGCTGCGCGTGCGCGGCACGGCGGGCCACGGCTCGATGATCCACCACGACAACGCGGTGGCCAAGCTCGCCGCGGCGGTCACCAAGCTGGGGCAGCACCGGTTCCCGGTGGTGCTGTCGCCGTCGGTGCGGGAGTTCCTGGCCGGGGTCTCGGAGATCACCGGGCTGGAGTTCCCCGAGGACGACCTCGAAGGCTCGATCGGCAAGCTCGGCGCGTTGTCGCGGATGATCGGCGCGACGCTGCGCGACACGGCCAACCCCACCATGCTGTCGGCCGGGTACAAGGCGAACGTCATCCCGTCGTTCGCGGAGGCCACGGTGGACTGCCGCATCCTGCCGGGCCGGGAGGAGGCGTTCGACCGCGAGCTGGCCGAGCTGCTCGGCCCGGACGTGGAACGCGAGTGGCTCGGCCTGCCGCCGGTGGAGACGACGTTCGACGGCGCGCTGGTGGACGCGATGACCGCGTCGATCACGGCCGAGGACCCGGGCGCGAAGGTGCTGCCGTACATGCTGTCCGGCGGCACGGACGCCAAGTCGTTCCAGCAGCTGGGCATCCGCAACTTCGGCTTCGCCCCGCTGAAGCTGCCGGCCGACCTGGACTTCTCCGGGCTGTTCCACGGCGTGGACGAGCGCGTGCCGGTCGACGCGCTCCGGTTCGGCGTCCGCGTCCTGGAC
>NZ_JBFAAX010001184.1:0-1584 GCF_040639995.1 Actinosynnema sp. NPDC023658
ATCGACTGTTCCCTCTATCAGCTCAATGATTGGCTGATCGTGTTGCCATGTAGCGGTCATTGAGACCGCTGGCCATACGAAGCCCGCCGCCTCTATCGCTATCGGCCGCGGCGGCAAGGCCCTGGCGGGCATCCCGGAAAGGGCAGACCATGACGCTCAACCGCATCCGCGCCGCCGCACTGACTGCGGCGCTCACCTTCGCCGCGACGGCCGCCACCGTCACCTTTGCAACCACCGCGCACGCGGCGCCGGGCGACATCACCCAGACCTGCAACGCCGTCTTGGCCGGCAACCACCCTGCTGGGCAGACCATTTTCGCGATGCTGCCCATCAACGACGTCGGACCCGACACCCTGGTGGGACTGACCTGTACACCAGGCAAGGGGAACGGGATCGTGGTGTGCGGCCCCTTCAACTACAACGGCATCGTCTCGGTGCCAGTGCGCCCCGGCGCTTGCTAGACGCGACACCCCTCCGTGATGGCCGAGAAGAGCCGCGACGGCGAGTCCGCCTGGTGGGTGCGAGGCCGCCTGCCGCGCTGGAAGCCCGGCACGGCGAACTTGTTGCCGAAACAGCGAATTGCGCGGCGGTCCTCATCCCTCGGTGTGGATGAGGGCCGCCTCGTAGTGCACCCGCCCCGGTCGGGGTTTCCAGCGTTCGGGATCGCCGTCGACGACGCAGGTGCGGCCGTCGTGCTGGACGCGTTCGCGCGCCAAATCGGGTCATTGGTGAACACCCACCACTGGCCGGTGACGGCCCGGCGGCCGGGCTCGGCCTGGGTTGTGCTGACGCGGGGTTGCACGAGCCCGTCGACCTGGCGGCGAGGGGCGGGCCGTAGTCCAATCCGGTGGTGGGGTTGTCGTACTCGTCGCGCACCTCAACCGTGCGGGCGGTTACAGGAAGGCGTTCAGCAGGACGGTGAACAGCACCGAGGCCACGATCGAGATCACCAGCATCGTCAGACAGCCGGCACGGCCACCGAGGAACTCGACGCGGGTATTGCCGAAGCGCATGGCAGACCTTCCCGCCGAGTCAGGTCACCGCCCGGCCACGTGGTGGTCGGTGACGTTGCGCTTCTTGCGGCCCGCCAAACCCGCGAGACCCAACAAACCCAGAAGACCCAGCAGGCCCCAGTTTCCGCTTCCGTCGTCGTCATCGTTGGTGTTCTCCTGAGCCATCACCGTTGCCACGGCACGTGAGGTGGTCTCATCGGCGGACGCGACAGCGGCGGGAACAGCAGCCAGGGCCGCACCCAGGACGAGTGCCGCCATGAGGCGCTTCACGTTGTCCATGTCATCTCCTCAGGTCGGTCGGTGGTCTTGACGCCTGGGTACCGCCGAAGCTTCAGACCATGCGAACTCCAGCGATCAGCACTCGCCCGAGTGACGGCTCGCCCACCGAGCCGCCGGGGTGTCGATCCCGCCGCCGGAGGAAGACCGTCTACGCCGACCGGGCCTACGACCACGACCGGTACCGCAGACGACTGCGCGCCAGGCGGTCCCCGCCCGGATCGCCCGCTGCGGCGAACCCCACGGCTCCGCCCTGGGCGCCGTCCGTCGGCAGTGATGCGCACGACCGACCGGT
>NZ_JBFAAX010001185.1:0-1580 GCF_040639995.1 Actinosynnema sp. NPDC023658
CCGTCCGCGTTCGTCGCGGGCGGCCCGGACGGCGTTCGAGCGCGGTCCTCGTCAGCCGGTCGTCGTCACCAGACGGAGTAGCTGTTGGTGCGGAAGTCCATGCCGCCGCTGGAGGACGTGATCTCGTAGCCGAACTGGACCTCACCGACCGTCACGTCACCGAACCAGCCACGACCGCGGATCCAGTCGAGCACGCCCTTGACGTTCACGGTGCCGGAGTTGGTGTTCCCGCGCCGGATGAACGAGAACACCTGGTTGGCGCCGTTGCTGCCGCGGTAGACGTCCCAGCTGTGGTTGCCCACGGTCGCGGTCGTCTGGTAGGACCCGATCGCACCGACCGGCCCGGTCTTGTTCACCCACAGCATGATCTCGTAGGCGTTGTTCTGACACCAGATGTCGTACGTCGTGGCGTACGCGCCCGCGTTCGGCACCGCGACGTCGAAGCTGCTGTTCAGGCTGCCGATCTGGCTGATCGGCCGACCGATGTTGCGGGCGACGTGCGGGTAGGACTTCACCCCGCCGGTGTTCGGGTGGTTGGCCCACACGCCCCAGTTGGCGTACGAGTTCGCCCAGATGCTCTGGTAGCCGGCGCCGCTGCCCCAGACGTCGTTGCGGACCGTGTAGCCGCCGTTCGACCACGTCGCCCACTTGTCCGCCGACGACCAGGTCGCGGCCTCGGCGCCGGGTGCGGCGACGGCGACCGTCAGCAGCGTCGTGCACGCCAGGACGATGGTTCGGATGACTCTCTTCATTGTTCTCCTCGTCGAGTTGATGAAGGACTTGCGCCGCGGCCTGCTCCCGTACCGTCAGGAGCCCGCCACTAACACCCGGACACCCCAGGCGTCCACCCCGGACCGCTCCCCGGCGCGGACGACGTCACCCGAGAGCACGTCGGTCAGGTCGCGGGGCACGGGGACCTCCACCGGCCGCCCGCTCCAGTTGTGGACGACGTGCACCCGGCGACCGCCCGGGGACCAGCCACGCGGTCGGCGCTCGGGCGAGGCCGCGCCCCGGCACCGTGCCGACGTACGTGACGCGGCCGGCCCCGTGGCGGCGGGTGGTGGCGGCGGGCCAACGGCCGAAGTGCGGGTGGTCGTACTCCGCGAGCACCTCGGCGTCCACCGCCGTCAGACCCTCCACCCAGCGGGTCGCCGTCGCACCGGGGGGCACGGCGAGCGGGCTGCCCGCCGGCGCGTGCACGGGCAGGGGAGTGGCGAGGTTGCTGAACTCGTCGTACCAGGCGCCCGCCGCGTCCACCAGCCGCGGCGGCGCGGGCGCCGGCCGCGCCCTCGCCTCGTGGTCCGCGTAGCCGGTCCGGGGACCGAGGACCAGGTGTCCACCGGCGTGGTGGTCCACGAACCGCTGGAACAGCCCGTGGTTGACGGATCACCGTGAACCTCGCCCCGGCCATCAGGTCGAGGTCGGTCTTCAACCGTTCGTGGGGCTGGTACTCGTGGTAGTACGCGGCGCCGAACAGGACGCGCGGGGGTGGAGCGGCCATGGCGGTGGTCCTCCGGACGTGATGCGTGCGGGGTGGACCGGCGGCGGGGGCCCGGCGCGGGCTCCGATCACCGGATGGG
>NZ_JBFAAX010001186.1:0-1578 GCF_040639995.1 Actinosynnema sp. NPDC023658
CCGTCCGCGGTGAAGAAGTCGAAGGCGCCACGGCGGTAGTTCGGGTTGGCGGCCGTGCCCGACTGGTGGTCCGCGTTGTTCCAGGCGCCGGTGCCGTCGCCGGCGATCAGCACCTTGCCCGAGTAGAACCGGACGTTGCCGTTGGCGTTGTCACCGGCGATGGCGTCCGGGTGCAGGTAGCCCGAGGTGGCCCGCTTGTAGTGCCACTCCAGGGCGTCCAGCAGCTCCGGCGTGTCGTACCGGTGGACCAGCTTGCCGTTGTCGACCTTCCACCGCAGGGGCACGTTCCAGGACGGGAACAGGTAGGTCCACACGTCGCCGAACGCCCACACGCCCGCCTTGGCGTCGGTCAGCTCCTTGCCCAGCGCCATCAGGTCGTCCGCGGACTTGACCTGGTCGGCGGTGATGCCCTTGGCGTCGAAGACGTCGCGCCGGTAGTACGTGGTGCCGGCGACGACGAACCCGCTGGAGAACGACGGGATGCCGTAGATCTTGTCGCCCCAGGCGCCGGCCTGCCACGCGCCCGTGGGGATGGCGGCGAGGTTCGGGTACTTCTTGACCTTGTCGCCGGCCAGGAACGGCGTCAGGTCCGCCAGCTGCGTCCCGGCCAGCTCACCGACGCTGAAGTTGGGGTTCCACCAGGTCGGGAGCTGGATCCAGTCGGGCAGCTTCTTGGCGGCGGTCATGGTGGGGATGATCGTGGCGTAGTTGTTGCCGTCGGCCGGCTTCATCTCCAGCGTGACGCCGAGGGCCTGGTTCATGGCCTGGTAGAACGAGTTGTCGGCGGGCGGGATCGTGCCCCACAGCGGCGTGACGGCGGTGTACTTGCCGCCCTTGCCCGGCGTGCCGGAGACGGTGGTGACCCGCTCGGTCGGGTAGGTGAGGAAGGCGGGGTCGGTGAGGGCGCCCGAGCCGCCCGCGACGGACGGTATGTCCGCCTTGATGGTGGTGCTCGGCACGTAGTCGGGCAGCGACGCCTTGAGCCCCTCGGTGTTCGCGCCGGTCTTCTGCGGCGTGCCCGCGCCGCACGCCGACAGGAAGCCCCCCGCGGCCGCGATCCCCGCGGCCGTGGCGGTGACGCTCAGGAACCTTCTCCGGTTCATCTCGATACCCATGTCCGGCCGCCTTCTCCGTTGAAGTGTCGAAGCGCTTGAACGCTGGAGGCAGACTAGGGTGTGACCGGCGTTACGGCAAGGGTCAGATCGGCCGAAGCATCGACCTGACCTGCGCATTGACAGTGTCAAGCGGACCATGCGAGCGTTGAAGCGCTTAAACAGACTTGACCTGAGGGGTTGCCACGTGAGTTCCCCGACCATGTCCGCCGGCGAGCGGCGGTCCTCCGAGCCGAGTGTGCGCAAGCGCGTCGACGACCTGCTGAGCCGGCTCACGCTGGACGAGCGGATCGCCATGCTGCACCAGTACGCGCCGGCCGTCCCGCGGCTCGGGCTGACCGCGTTCCGCACCGGCTCGGAGGCGTTGCACGGCGTGGCGTGGCTCGGTGTCGCGACGGTGTTCCCGCAGGCCGTCGGTCTGGGCGCCACCTGGGACGAGGACCTGGTGCGCCGGGTGGCCGAGGCC
>NZ_JBFAAX010001187.1:0-1576 GCF_040639995.1 Actinosynnema sp. NPDC023658
ACCCGGTGCGTGCGGCGTTCCAGGTCGAAGATCCCCACCTCGCACGCCTCGCCGCGGCGGGGGTGGTCCATGCCGCCGTAGACGAGGTGGCGGCCCGACGCGGTGCGCTTGATCGCGTGGGGGAGCTTCAGCCCGTGGGTGCCGATGTTCTCGGCGGCGGTCAGCCGGTTGACGTCGAACTGCCAGAAGGACTCGCCGATCGCGGTAATGCCGGTCGTCCCGTCCAGCCACACGGCGTGCGTGCTGCCCTTGATCGAGGAGTCGGTCGGTTCGAAGCGCAACGTGGACACCCGTTCGGTCTCCTCGGGGCGCGCGGTGTCGTAGAACGCGAGGTGCTGCCCGGTGTTGCCGAGAAACCCGGTGCGCCGATCGGGGCTGAGGCTGATCGCGTGCCCGCCGGAGAGCCCGTCGTAGTACTCGATCCGGGACGCGTGCCGCCCGCTGACCGGGTCGTAGTGGAACACACAGACCCCGGCACGACCTTCCAGACCGTTGAGTCCGTTGCCGTCCAGGGCGATGTGGAACGCGTAGGGGTAGCCGTCTGACCTTGATCTGTCGCCGGCTTCCTCGATCGGGTTCATGTCTTGAGCGAATCACGCCCGACTCGGGCGGACCACGTATCGATCGGGTGACACGTCCGGTGGAAGTCCGCGGTCATCGGGTGAGCACGTAGCCGTCGTCGGGGCGGTGGTCGCGGGAGCGGCGGAGGTCGGCCAGGGCGAAGGTTCGTTGGACCCAGCGGTCGGCTCCGTCGTAGCGGGGGCGGAAGGGGGTGCGGCCGTGCACGGTGACCCGGTTGTCGATGACGGCCATGTCGCCGGGTGTGAGTCGGGTGGTGCGGGCGGCGGTGTCGAAGGCGTGGGCGAGTTCGGCCAGTGCCGCTTCGGCCCGCGGGGTCGCCGGTGTGGTGGCGATCTGGGCCATGCGCATGTCCGGGTCGTCCACCGCGCCGAACAGCAGCGGCTGCGGGTCGCGGGCGGTGTCGTCGACGCCGAAGGAGGGGGGTGGTCGCAGGATGAACTCGGGCGCGAACAGCGCGTCACGGGTGGCTTCGGGCAGCAGCGGCAGCACCTCGCGCAGGCACGCGGTGCGCAGGCCGGCGGTGCGGTCGTGGTCGGCGCGCAGGCACAGCAGCAGCACGTGGTCGGGTTCGTGGGGGTGGAAGGCGTTCTCGTTGTGGAAGGTCAGCAGCGCCGAGCCGGCGTTGCCCGAGAAGTTCTCCCTGCCGGGCACGGGGACGACGTCTTGCACGAGGGCGCCGGACTTCTCGGCCAGGTACGCGGCGGGATCGCCGAGCGCGCAGGCCACCATGGTCAGCACCGCCGCCGCGACGGTGGCCTCGCGCTGCACCGACTCCGGCCTCGACGGCGTGGGCGGCAGCGCTGTTGCGTCCACCGGCAGCCCTCGGATCACCAGCACTCCGTGCGGGCCGGAATGCCGCCGGAACCGGCGCACCCCGCGGCGCAACGCCAACGGCAGCTCGTCCCAGGCGTCGCGGGCGCGGTCGACCCACTCCGGCGCGTCCACGGGATGCCGGTCGGAGCACAGGGCTCGGGCGATGTGGTCGCACGCGTTC
>NZ_JBFAAX010001188.1:0-1575 GCF_040639995.1 Actinosynnema sp. NPDC023658
TAGAAGACCTCGATGCGCCGACCGAGCACGGCCTGCAGGTTGCGCATGGCGTAGATGTAGCGCTGACCGTCGTCGAGGGAGTCCCAACGTGCGGCGTCGTCGGACCAGTTGTAGGCGGCCAGCACCACGCCGCCCTCGCTGCCCTCGACCCGGTGGGAGGGGTAGTAGGTGAACCGGTTGGGGTTGTCGGTGGCCGACCCGCCGCCGACGACGCCGGTGGCCGGGCGGTCGGCGGGACCGATCAGCGGCAGCGCGCGGTTGTAGCGCAGCTGGTCGTCGGGGATCAGCGACTCGTCCACGCTCGGGTGCGCGCCGAGCAGACCGGTCGCCGTCGTGCCCATCCGCTGCGGGGTGGAGTAGGCGGCGTTCTCGTCGTCCTCGTCCAGGCCGCGGTAGAACGCGTGCAGGTCCGGCCGGACGGCGTCCAGCTCGCGCCGCCAGTCGTCCTCGGTGAACTCCCACCAGCGCTGGGAGAACTCCAGCAGCACCTTGGTGGCCTGGTCGTAGTGCATCTCGATGATCGCGCGGCGCTTCTTGTACGACAGCTGCGGGGTGATGTCGACGAATCGCAGGCTGGAGAACGGGATCGTGACGATGGCGAAGTCCGCCGTCCAGTCGGTCTTCGGTCCCTGCGGGGCGTCCTCCCGCGTCGTCTGCACGGCCACGGCCGGTCCGTCGGGACCGACCAGGGTGCCCCCGGCGTCGTCGCGGCGCGGGTCCCAGTACTCGATGCCGATCACCCGCTCCCCGAGCACGACCCGCTCGCCCAGCTCCTGGTGCAGCTCGTCGGGCAGGCGCCAGCTTCCACCCGGGATCTCCCAGTACGTGGCGTCGGGGTTGATGTCGCTGCGCCCGAGGAAGCTGTGGAAGAACGACAGGTGCAGCCGGGACGTCATGTTCTCGATCGTGCCGATCGCCTCGATCGCCTCGTCGCTCAACCCGGCCCGCTCCCGCAGGAACCGGCCCATCGAGTAGCCGTCGAAGTCGCGGATCACCCGCGCCCACCCGTCCAGCCACTCCGGGAACGGCTTGTTCCGCCGCTTGCCTTCCACGACCTCGGAGAAGTAGTCGCGGACCTCGTCCAGCGCCTCGTGCACCAGGCGGCCGGCGGTGACCCGGACCTCGTCGCCGGTGAGGTGGAAGCCCTCGTTGATCGCGCTCGGGTCGGTGGCGTAGTCGACCCGCCGGACCTGCGTGCCGTTGGTGCGGATCCAGGCGCGGTCCACCTTGGCCGGCGGGCTGATCGGGTCGGGCGGATCGGCGTCGGGCGGCCAGGTGTCACCGGTGAACGAGGTGTAGAACACCGGCGGCGCCTCGACCTCAGGATCGGCGTCGGGGTCGATGTCGACGTTGAAGAACAACCGGCGTCCCAGGCCGAGCTTGTCGACCAGGCCGAGGGTGAGCGGGTGGAAGTCGGGCAGGCGCATGGCCCCGGCCTCGCCGTACTGCTTGTCGCAGGCGAACGCGGGGTGGTTGCGGTCGGTGGTGCGGAACGTCTTGAGCCGGCCGCCCACGCGGTAGCAGTTGGCCTCCAGCACGGTGACGAGGTGCCCGGCGACCACCAGCAGCATGGCC
>NZ_JBFAAX010001189.1:0-1574 GCF_040639995.1 Actinosynnema sp. NPDC023658
GAGCGTCCCACGCGGACGGTTGTCCGCGCATCTCCCTGATTGCCGTATACCGGTCGAAAACGGACCTCCGGCCGCCTTCGGAATGCCCCTTCGGGGTCGGTGTGACGGTCCGGCGCAGGCCGTCGCGCTGCCTGACCTGACCGGGGACGCCGGCGTCCAGGGCTGTCACCCGAAAGGCGCAACAATAGTTTCCGTGGGTAGCCGGAAATCCCTTCGGCGGTCGTAGAAAATAAGAGCAGAGGATCCTTCACAAGATCATCCTCAGGCTAGGCCCGGTGATCATGGAACGTGGCCCTGTGCACGGTCTACGCTCCTTGCGCAGGCTGTTGGGCCCCTGGTAGCTTGCAAAAATCGGGGACACTGGGGGTCCTGGGGGGTTCACTGGGGGTTGTGGCGCGACGGTGCGCCAGTTCGTCACCGCTCGAAGGGTCGGTCCGGCGTACCGGGCCGGCGGGATTGAGCTTTCATTACATCTGCGAATGGGGGTCGTAGTGGAGGACGTAATAGAACGGGCGGTCGGTCGGGTCATCAACTTCATGCACGAGAATCTGGGTGAGCAGTTCACGATAGATGACATGGCCCGGACCGCCATGTACAGCAAGTTCCACTTCTCCAGGGCATTCCAACGGGTTACCGGAGTTTCTCCCGGTCGATTCCTGGCCGCGATCCGCTTACAAGAGGCCAAACGGCTGCTCGTGTGCACCACCCTGGCGGTGACGGACATCAGCCACCGGGTGGGTTACACGAGCGTCGGCACGTTCAGCTCGAGGTTCCGCAGCAGCGTCGGCGTCTCGCCGACCACGTACCGCCAACTGGGGGGACTGACCCCGCCGATCCCGCTGGCCCGGCGGAGTTCGGACGCGCGCACGTCCACCGTGCAGGGGGAGATCTACGCACCTCTGGGGGGTGCGCCGGGAATCATCTTCCTGGGGCTGTTCCCGGACCGGATCCCGCAGGGGAAGCCGGTCCGCTGCTCGATGCTCCACCGGCCGGGTCCGTACGTGCTCACCAACGTACCGCCCGGCACGTGGCACCTGCTGGCGCACTCCGTGGCACTGGGGCGGGAGTCGATGCTCGGCCAGGTGCCGTTCGGACAGGACCAGGCGCTCAACGTGGCGTCGTGCGGTCCGGTTTCCGTGCGGGCGGGAGCCCAGGTCAAGGACGTCGACCTGAGCCTGCGCCCGATCGGCACGCTGGACCCGCCGGTGCTGCTCGCACTGCCGTACATCCGCACCGTCGCACTGGACGCCGGAGCGGCCAGCTGACGGCCCGCACAAGCCCCACTCGGAATGACCCGCCATCCCGGCCGGTTGGCGGGTCCTCCGCCATTTCAGGGGTGCTACGGCCCGAATTCCGACCGCCACGCCACCGGCCGGGGAACGCGGGTTCCCGGTCGCTCGGGCGTCGGAATCCCGAACTCCCTGCGGGCACGGGAAAACGTCGGACGATCGGGCCGGTGGCGGAATGCGCCGCGGCCGGTCGCGGGAATGGCGGCCCCGTGGACTCCCGCGCCCTTCGGTAGGCCGTACTAGCCCTCCGCGATCGGAAGAGCACTGCGTGGCACGGAATCCGTT
>NZ_JBFAAX010001190.1:0-1570 GCF_040639995.1 Actinosynnema sp. NPDC023658
CAGCGCACCCGAGTTCAACGCTGAGGGTTGAACTCACGGCGTCTGGACGTAGGACTCTCGCGCTGTGAACGTAGGACTCTCGCGGTCAGGGGGTGGGCACGCGTGGTGGGTCAGGGGGTGCCGGCGGGGACGACGAGCGACTGGCCGGGGACGACGTCGGAGCCCGGCAGCGAGTTCAGCTCCCGGATGCGCGTCACGACGGCGTCCTGGTCGGCGTTCGGGGCACTGCGCTCCGCCACGTCCCACAGCGTCTCGCCCACCTGGACGTGGACGACGTTGGTCCGTTCGGGGACGGTCGTGGCGCCGGAGGAGTAGAGGAACAGCAGGCTCAGCAGGGCGGTGAACACGGCCGCCGCCGCCGCGTAGCCGACGAACTGGGCGACCGGGTGGCGCTGCGGCCGGACCTCGCAGGCGGCCGGGTCCGGCGCGACCTGGCGGACGGACACCGGGCGCGGGCGGGTCGACGGTCGGCGGTGGTCCTTGTCCGGCACGTCGAACCGGCGGAGCACCCGCGGTCCGGGTCGCAATCCGGCGCCGAGGGCGACATCCTCGACACCGGCGCCGTCGACCAGTTCGAAGCTGTTCCGGGTGCCAATGACCACCGCCATGATGTCCTCCAACGCAGGTCATCCGATCATGATCGAACCTGTGTTCGATCGAACGTCCGTGCGAATGTCTACCACTTCACCGGGCTGAATCGCTACGACACGCCGACGTTTACTTCGAACAGGTGTTTGATCTGGACACGGAACGCGACTACCGTCCACAAGTGAAGATCGTCGGAGAGCCGGCCTGGGCAATCGGGACCGGTGAGGAGGAAGCACCGTGGCACGCAAGACCAGCGAAGACCTGCGCACCGCAGATGTGCCCTCCGCCCCCGAACCGGCGGACATCGCGGGCAACGCCGGGCTCACCCTGCGCCAGCGCAAGGTGCTCGACGTGATCCGCGACTGGCTGGACCGGTTCGGCTACCCGCCCAGCGTGCGTGAGATCGGGGAGGCGGTCGGCCTGACCTCCACCTCCTCGGTCGCCCACCAGCTGCGCGCGCTGGAGCGGAAGGGGTACCTGCGCCGCGACCCGAACCGGCCGCGCGCGGTGGGCGTGCTGCCCGCCGAGATCGTGACCGGCCTCGACCCGGCGTCCAAGCCGACGCCCGCGTACGTGCCCATGCTGGGCCGCATCGCGGCCGGTGGGCCGATCCTGGCCGAGGAGGCGATCGAGGACGTGTTCCCGCTGCCGCGCGAGATCGTCGGCGAGGGCGACGTGTTCCTGCTGAAGGTCGTGGGTGACTCGATGGTGGACGCCGCGATCACCGACGGCGACTGGGTGGTCGTCCGCCAGCAGCCGACGGCGGACAACGGCGAGGTGGTCGCCGCGATGATCGACGGCGAGGCCACGGTCAAGTCGTTCAAGCGCAAGGAGGACGGGCACGTGTGGCTGATGCCGCACAACGAGGCCTACCAGCCCATCCCCGGCGACGACGCGTCGATCCTGGGCAAGGTCGTGGCCGTCCTGCGCAGGCTCTGATCACGACGGCTCCCTGAGCGGCCCGTGCCCCCGTGGCGCGGGC
>NZ_JBFAAX010001191.1:0-1570 GCF_040639995.1 Actinosynnema sp. NPDC023658
CTCGGCCGACGCCCTTGAGGTCGTGCGGGCGCTGGTGCGGTCGATCGGGTGCGTGCCGGTGGACGGCGGGCCGCTGGAGCGGGCCGAGCTGCTCGAGGCGACGACGGCGTTCGCGATCGGGCTGTGGGTGGGCGGCGCGGACGTGCGGGCGATGTTCCCCGCGGTGTCGCGCGACGGCTAATGTAACAGCACTGTTGTATCTGTGGAGGGGGTGGGACGTGCTGTACCCGGAGATCGAGCCGTACGACCACGGGATGCTCGACGTGGGCGACGGGCACCACGTGTACTGGGAGGTCTGCGGCAACCCGGACGGGAAGCCCGCGGTGGTGCTGCACGGCGGACCGGGCTCGGGGTGCACGCCCCGGGCCCGCCGGTACTTCGACCCGGAGGCGTACCGGGTCGTGCTGTTCGACCAGCGCGGGTGCGGGCGCAGCACGCCGCACGCCGGCGAGCCGGTGGTGGACCTGTCCGCCAACACCACCGACCACCTGGTCGGTGACCTGGAGCGGTTGCGCGGGTTCCTGGGCGTCGACCGGTGGTTGGTGTTCGCCGCGTCGTGGGGCTCCGTGCTGGGCCTGGTGTACGCCGAGCGGTTCCCGCACCGGGTGTCCGCGATGGTGCACGCGGGCGTGGCGACCGGGCGGCGGGCCGAGACGGACCTGCTGACGACGGGCCTGGCCCCGATGTTCCCGCAGGCCCACGCCCGCTTCCGCGAGCTGGTGCCGTCCGGCGACCCGGCGGCGGGGTACCTGGAGCTGCTCCTGTCCCCCGACCCGGCCGTGCACCTGCGGGCGGCCCGGGAGTGGTGCGCGTGGGAGGACGCGTTGCAGCCGCTGTCCGGCGGCCTGGGGTTCGACCGGCCGGAGCACGGGCTCGCGTTCGCCCGGCTGGTCACGCACTACTGGGCGCACGGCTCGTGGCTGCCCGAGGGCGTCGTGCTGGAGGAGGCGTGGAAGCTCGCGGGCATCCCGGGCGTGATCGTCCAGGGCGAGCTGGACCTGGGCAACCTGATCGGCACCCCGTTCGACCTGGCCCACGCCTGGCCGGACGCCGAGCTGGTCCTCGTCGCGGAAACTGCGCACGGGGGAAGTAACGCGATGACCGCCGCACGGCGTTCGGCTACTGACAAATTCCGGTAACACCCGGAAACTCGGAGCGATGCAGTGGTCACAGCCTGGTGCGGGACCGGTCGACGTGGCGAGGGATTGATCGTGGAACGGTTCACCGAGAGCGCGCGGCGGGTCTCCGTGCTGGCTCTCCAGGAGGCGCGGGCGTTCAACCACACCGCGATCGGCACGGAGCACCTGCTCCTGGGCCTGCTCGGTGAGGGCGGAGCCGCGGCGGCGGTGCTCGTGTCGTCGGGTGTGTCGCCGCACGCGTGCCGGGCGCACGTCCTGGCGGTGGACGGCCGGGGCACCCTGCCCGTGCCCGGGTACCTGTCGTTCACGCCCGGCGCGAAGCGGGCCCTGGCGTCGGCGGTGCGCGAGTCGTTGGCGCTGGGTCACCGGCACGTGGGCACCGAGCACCTGCTGCTCGGCGTGCTCGCGGAGGGCGAGGGCGTGGCGCTCGA
>NZ_JBFAAX010001192.1:0-1569 GCF_040639995.1 Actinosynnema sp. NPDC023658
GGCGGCGCCGCCGTCGAGGTTGCGGGCTCCGGTGCCGGCGAACACGACCCGCCAGCCCTCCTCGCCGGGGCGCACGTGGGTGGCGAGCCGGTCACCGACCCAGCCGGTGAACGAGCCGTCGGGTTCGGCGATGATCACCCAGCCGAGGAGTTGGGCGTAGAACTCCGCGACGGGTTCGGGTCGGGGGGTGCTCAGCTCGACGCGGCGGAGACCGCGTGCGGGACTGTCGGTGGTACCGGGCACGGCGGTGGCTCCCCCTCGGGGCGGGCGGCGGGCGGCGGTCGGGCGTGGGTCGGGGCCGATCAGGAACGCGCCCCATCCTCCGCACCGGCCAGGCGTGGCGACAATGCGCCGTTCGGCGGCTGCGGTTGGGCCGACAGGACGTGCGCCAGGGGTTGTGGCCTGCCGAGGTGGAAGCCCTGTCCGACGCGCACGCCCAGCCGGGTGAGGGCTTCGACCTGCGCGGGCCGTTCGACCCACTCCGCGACGGCGGACAGGCCCAGGCCCTGGGCGATCTGCACGATCCCGGCGACGAGCACGGCGTCGGTGGAGCGTTCGTCGATGCCGCGCACGAACTCGCCGTCGATCTTGATGCCGGTGATGGGCAGGTGCTTGAGGTGGACGAACGAGCCGAACCCGGAGCCGAAGTCGTCCAGGGTGATGCGGCAGCCGAACGCGCGCAGCTGCAGTGCGAGGGCGCGGGCGGCGTCGAGGTTGGTGACGGCGGCGGTCTCGGTGATCTCCAGGCCGAGCCTGCCGGGGGCGACGCCGGCGGTGGCGAGCCGGTCCAGGACGAACCCGCCGAAGTCGGAGTCCTCCAGGGTGCGGCCGGAGATGTTGACGTTGAACCGCAGTTCGGGGTCGGGGTGGCGGACGAGGGTGTCGATGGCGGTGGACAGCACCCACCGGTCGATGTCCAGGACGAGGTCGGAGCGTTCGGCCTCGGGCAGGAACTCCGCCGGTCCCAGGTAGGGCTCCTGGCCGTCCTCCAGCCGCAGCAGCAGTTCGTGGCCGAGGGTCTTGCCGGTGGCCAGCTGCACCATCGGCATGGCGTGCAGGGCCAGGCCGCCGTGGTCGAGCGCGGCGCGCAGCCGGTCCAGGACGGACACGCGCTTGGCGGTGTCGGCGTAGTGGCCGGGTTCGTAGACGGTGACCCGGTTGCGGCCGGCGGCCTTGGAGGCGTAGAGGGCGAGGTCGGCGTTGGCCAGCACGAGCTCCCAGGTGTCACCGGGCCCGTACTCGGCCACGCCCCACCCGGCTCGGGCTGGTGACCGGTCCGGGAGGCGAGCTCGCCGTCTCCGACCTCGACGGAGGCCGCCTCACCGTGCTCGACGGCAAGGGCGGGACGCTCGTGGAAGCCGACGCGATCCCGGAGCGCGCCGTGGTCGAGTTCTCCGGCGACGGCCGTGCCGTCACCGCCCTGCACCGCGACTCGGTGTGGCTGTGGGACCTGACCGGCGGCCGGGAGCCGCTGTCGCTGCGCGCGCCGGGAACGGAGTTCAGCACGGCGCGCTACGAGCCCGCCGACGGCGAACTGCTGCTGCTGGAGTCGCGCGGCGGCGCGTTGTG
>NZ_JBFAAX010001193.1:0-1568 GCF_040639995.1 Actinosynnema sp. NPDC023658
CCGGATGGTGCGCCGGTTGTAGAAGTGGAAGTCCGACCCGTACCCGGCGGGGGTGCGGGACAGGGAGCCGATGGCGGCGGCCACGTAGTCCACCGGGGCCATGTCCTCCTCGTCGGGGAAGTCCTCCGCCGGCGCGGACCCGAGCACGGCCACGGTGCGCAGCATGTTGGCGAACCGGTCGCCCACCGGGCCGATCCCGGTCCGGCTGTCCCCGGTGACCCGGGCCGGTCGGTGCACCGTCACCGGCAACCCGGCCGCGCGGGCGAGCCGGGCCAACCGGTCCGCCACCCACTTGCTGCGCTCGTAACCCCTGGTCAGGCCCACGGGGTCGTCCGGCGCGTCGTGCTCGGTCACCACCACGGCCCGGTCCAGCGGGTAGGTGCCCAGCGTGGACACCAGGTGCGTCGGCACCGCGCCGCCCAGGCACGCCAGGCGCAGCACGTCGATCGTGCCCAGCACGTTGCCCGGCCGCAGGTGGTCGTAGGGGCGCACGAAGTTCGCCTCGCCGCCGCAGTGGAAGATCACGTCGAGCCCGTCGGCCAGGGCCGTGAACTCCTGCTCCGGCAACCCGAACCGCTCCGCCGACAGGTCACCGGGAACCGGCACGACCCGCTCGGCGAACCCGTCCCGCCAGAGCCCGTGCGTGCGCAGGTTGGCCTCGATCCGGTCCAGGCCGCCCGACCGCACCAGGCAGCGCACCACCAGGTCGGGGGAGTGGTCCAGCAGGTCGGCCAGCAGGTGCCCGCCCAGGAAGCCGGTCGCGCCGACCAGGAACGCGGTCCGCGCGCGCACCGCCCGAGCGACCGCCGCCTCCACCTCGTCCGGGGTGGCGCGGGGCCGGATGTCGGCCGGCAGCGCCGCCTCGGACGCCAGGTCCGGACCGTTGCCGTCCTCGACGTAGGCCGGGTCGAACCGCGCCTGCACCGCCGCCGAGAACGCGGCCAGCGTCGTCGCCTCGAACAGCACCCGCACCGGCAGCTCGATGCCGAGCTCCGCGCGCACCCGTGCCGTCACCGACCCCGCCAGCAGGGAGTGGCCGCCGAGGGCGAAGAAGTCGTCCTCCCGGCCGATCCGGTCGCGGTCCAGCACCGCCGACCAGATCCCCGCCACGACCTCCTCCGTGCCGGGCTCGGGCGGGGTGTGCACCACGCCGTCGGCCCGCTCCTCGGGTGCGGGCAGGGCCGCGTGGTCGACCTTGCCGTTCGCGGTCAGCGGCAGCGCCGCCACCACGACGAACGCGTCCGGCACGAGGTAGCCGGGCAGCGCCGACCGCAGGGACGCACGCACCGCGGCCCGGTCGATCCCGGCGTCGCCCACCAGGTAGGCCACCAACCGCCCGTCCCGGGCGACGACCAGGGCGTCGCGCACCCCGGGGTGACGGCGGCACGCGGTCTCCACCTCGGCGGGCTCGATGCGGTGGCCGCGCAGCGTCAGCTGCCGGTCCACCCGGCCCAGGAACTCCAGCGCGCCGTCCTCGCGGCGCAGCACCAGGTCACCGGTGCGGTACATCCGCGCGCCCGGCACCGGGGAGAACGGGTCGGCCACGAACCGCTCGGCGGTCATCCCGG
>NZ_JBFAAX010001194.1:0-1566 GCF_040639995.1 Actinosynnema sp. NPDC023658
GGCGGCGGCACCTCGACCAGTTCCGGGGTCAGCGCGGACGTCCGGACCTGCGTCGAACTGGTCAGGGTCGGCGGGGCGTCACCCTCACCGGGTGTCGTGGTGATCACCGAGTAGGTGCAGGCCACGACGATCGACTCGGGGTCGTCGGAGTGGCTGCCCGCCACCTCGACGGCCAGCCGGACGTCGTAGATCGTGCCGTCGGCGCGGGTGTCCGCGGTCAGCACCTGTGCCGGCACCCATTCCCCGGTCAGGTTGTGGAACGAGTAGTGGATCCTGACCTGCTCGGTGGCGGGCGGCGCGGTGACCTGCCGGCTGTCGCCCTGGTCGTGGGTGGACAGGGTGGTGCTCGAGGGCGTGGCCGGCGCGACGGCCTCCACCGTGGTCCAGAACACGAACACCCGGTTGAACGCGTGCACCGGGTGCACCTCGTCGGCGTCGATCTGGACGTCCACCTTGTGCCACGGCTGCCACGACCCGGTGAGCTTGTCGGCGCTGCGGAACCGCGCGCGCCGGTGGTAGTAGCGCCGCGGCTCGGTCCGGGTGCGGCCGAACAGGACCAGGTCACGGGTGTCCTCGTCGCCCGCGGTGTAGACGTGGCCGCCCGCGATGGTCAGGCGGGAGACCTCGGTGTACTCGTCGAGGTAGCGCTTGTAGGCGCGCTCCACCGACGCGGGCGTGATGTCGCCCTGCAACAGGTCGCTCTCCAGCGCCTCGAACGCGGGGGTCTTGCCGTCCCGCAGTTCCGGGCGCAGGTAGTTCTCCGGGTAGAGGAAGACCTTCCGGTTGGCCTCCCAGACCCGGTAGTTGCGCATCCAGGTCCACCAGGTGCGCAGCCGGTCGCGCACCTGCCGGTCCTGCCCGCTCGCCGGCGTGACCTCCTCCAGGTCCAGGAAGTAGCGGTGCAGGAACAGCTGGGTGGCCGCGATGGCCTCCCGGATCGGGGAGGTCGTGCCCCGGCTGCCCATGTCGACGTCGATCAGCAACTGCTCGAACAGCTCGCGCGAGGTGGCCACGCCGGTCTTGGCCAGCACGGCGGGCACCAGCGCGTCGCGTTCGGCCACGTTGAGCTCGTCGTGGACCTGGCGGGAGAGCACGGCCCAGTCCCGCGGGTCGTGCCGACGGGCCAGCAGGTCGTGGAGGAGGGTGGCGGTGGCGGCGTCGGAGGGGTCCGGACCGTGCAACCCGGACCAGACGTCGTGGACGGTGGCCGCACCGGTGCCCAGCGCGTCGGCTGCGGCGAACACGTCGGTCAGCTTGAACAGCAGCTCCAGCTCGACCCGGTCGTCCTCGGGCGTGCCGGTGAGCACGGCGCGGCGGCGCACGAGCCACCGCAGGTCCTCCACGTCCCAGCCGGTGATCTCCGCGAGGCGCGCGTAGGGGTCCGGCTGCGTTCCGGCGCCGGTCGCGAGGAACTCGGCCAGCCCGTCGTGGGCGCGGGCGAGGCCGGCGAACCGGGAGATCGCGCGGAGGTCGTCCATCCGGTAGTCCGCCACGGCGGACCACCGCTGCCGGAACCGCTCCGGACGGGTGCCGTCGACCCGCCGGTAGTCGTCGCCGGAGTAGCGG
>NZ_JBFAAX010001195.1:0-1566 GCF_040639995.1 Actinosynnema sp. NPDC023658
GTGCCGCTCGTCGCCCGCCCACACGCGGACGACGTCCGCGCCGACGTACTCGACGCGGGGCGCGGGCGGGTGACCGAGGTCGACCGGCGCGCGGTGCAGCGCGGCCAACCACGTGCGCCACTCGAACAGCTCGCTGCCGCCGGGTTCGGCGCACACGCCGTCGCCGCCGTCGAGCAGCAGCCCGCCGCGACCGAACAGGGTGTCGAACCCGATCAGCTCGTGCACCGCGGCGGCCGCGTCCGGTGCGTCCCGGCCACCGCTGTCCAGGTACAACGCGCAGAGCACCGCGCCGACCTCGTCCAGGTCCACCGTCCCGTCCAGGCGCAACCAGGCGTCGTCGCCGCCGGACACCGGCCACAGGTCGAAGTTCTCCGGCGCGTACCTGGCGATGACTGGCGAGAACCGGACCACCTCCCCGAGGCTAGTGGCGATGCGCCCCGGTGGCAGGGGCCGCCGGGGCGCATCGTGGTCTCCAAGTGCCGGTAGGGCCAGCCCTACCCCTGGTCGGCCCGCCAGACCTGGTACTCGCGCATGCCGTACAGCAGCGGCAGGTGACCGTGCTCCTGCGCGACCTGGAACGCCTCCCCGAAGACCACCGTGTGATCACCGACGGCCTCGGTCCGGCTGACCCTGCAGTCGGCCACCGCGTGCGCGTCCTCGACCAGGTGGGGGCCCGCCGCGCTCGGTGGCAGGCGCCACGGGATCAGGTCGAACCGGTCCGGTGCGCCGGACGCGAACAGCTCCGCCACCGACTTGGCGTTGCCGTGCAGGAAGTTCACCGCGAACGTGCCGGCGGCGAGCACGGCGTCCAGGGTGGGGCTGCCGTTGCGCAGGCACACCAGCAGCGTGGGCGGGGACAACGTCACGCTGCACACGGACGAGACCGTCATGCCGCGCGGCGAGCCGTCCTCGGCGGTCGTGGTGATGATGGCGACACCGGTCGGGAAGTGGGACATCAGGGTGCGGAACTCCGCGATCGCGATCGCGGGCAGCGATTGGGTCATGACCTGCTCCCGGGCAGCTCGGGGACCGGCACGCGCCTGGAGGCGCGAGTGCGTTCGATGAGGGAGAGCAGCGGACCGGTCATGCCGGTCGTCGCCAGCGCCATCACCACGAGGGCCAGGAACAGCTGCACGGAGAGCAGACCGGCGCTGTACCCGGCTTGCAGCACGACGATCTCGGTCAGGCCGCGGGTGTTGACCAGCACGCCGACGCTCAGCGACGTGCGGCGGTCCTGACCGGCCAACCGCGCGCCGGCGTAGCCGCCACCGACCTTGCCGAGGATGGCCAGGCCGGTGGCGATGAGGATGGCGGCCCAGGGCACCGAGCCGCGCGGCGCGTTGGCCACGCCCATGCCCGCCACCACGAAGAACACCGGCACCAGCAGCCGGCCGAACGACATCACCGGGCGGGCGACCTTCTCCCACGCGCCGCCGGGCAGGGCGAGGCCGACCACGAACGCGCCGAACACGGCCGTCAGGCCCCAGTGCTCCAGCTGGAACGCCGTCAGCAGCGCCACCGCGGCGATGGCCACGCCGGTGGCCCGGGGGTGGCGCTCGGCCAGGG
>NZ_JBFAAX010001196.1:0-1566 GCF_040639995.1 Actinosynnema sp. NPDC023658
GCACGACGCTGGGCGACCCGATCGAGGCCCAGGCCCTGCTCGCCACCTACGGCCAGGGCCGCGATCCGGAACGCCCGCTGCGCTTGGGCTCGCTCAAGTCCAACATCGGCCACACCCAGGCCGCGGCCGGTGTCGCGGGCATCATCAAGACCATCGAGGCCATGCGCCACGGCGTGATGCCCAGGACGTTGCACGTCACCGAACCGTCCCTGCACGTCTACTGGGACGCGGGCGCGGTGTCGCTGCTCACCGAGGCGACGCCGTGGCCCGAGCTGGACCGGCCGCGCCGCGCGGGCGTGTCGTCGTTCGGCATCAGCGGCACCAACGCCCACGTCATCATCGAGCAGGCGCCGGCCACCGGGCAGCCGCCCGCGCCGCGGTCGGCGCCGGTGGTGCCGTGGCTGCTGTCGGGCAAGACACCGCAGGCGCTGCGCGCGCAGGCGGAGTCCTTCCGCGGGTTCCTCGCCGGGCACCCGGAGGTCACCCCGGCCGACGTCGCGTTCACCCTCCTCACCCGCCGCACCACGCTGGAGCGGCACGCGGTGCTCGTCGGCTCCGACCTCGCTGACTTCGAGGAGCGGCTGGCCGCGGTCGACCCCGAACGGGCCGGGCGCACCACCACCGGCGGCCGGCTCGCGCTCCTGTTCACCGGTCAGGGTGCGCAGCGGGTGGGCATGGGCTTGGCGCTGGCCGAGGCGTTCCCGGTGTTCGCGGAGGCGTTCGACGAGGTGTGCGGGGCGCTGGACCCGATGTTGGACCGGCCGTTGCGCGAGGTGATCACCGACGGCGTCGACCTGGACGAGACCGGCTTCACCCAGCCCGCGTTGTTCGCGGTGGAGGTGGCGCTGTTCCGGCTGCTGGAGTCGTGGGGCGTGCGGCCGGACTTCGTGGCCGGGCACTCCATCGGAGAGCTGGCCGCCGCGCATGCCGCCGGGGTGTTCTCCCTGGTCGACGCCGCCCGGCTGGTCGCCGCACGCGGCCGGCTCATGCAGGCCCTGCCGCGCACCGGCGCGATGGTCGCGGTCGAAGCCACCGAGGAGGAGGTGCGGTCCGAGCTGGAGGGCCTGGTCGGCGTGGTGGACGTGGCCGCGGTCAACGGCCCGCGCGCCGTCGTCCTGGCCGGCGAGGAGGAAGCGACGCTGCTGGCCGCGAAGCAGTGGGAGAGCCGCAACCGTCGTACACGCAGGCTCACGGTCAGCCACGCGTTCCACTCGCCGCTGATGGAGCCGATGCTCGGCGAGTTCGCCGACGTCGCCCACTCCGTCGACTACCACCAGCCGCGCCTGCCGATCGTGTCCACCGCGACCGGCCTGCTCGCCACCGAACCGGCCACGCCCGGCTACTGGGTGCGCCACGTGCGCGGCACGGTCCGCTTCGACCAGGCCGTGCGGACGCTCGCCACCCAGGGCGTGACCACCTTCCTGGAGGTCGGGCCGGACGGCGTGCTCACCGCGATGGCCGCCTCGGTGCTCGACGGCCTGGCCGACAACCGCGACCGGGCGGCGCTGGCCTCCGTGCGGCGCGACCGACCGGAGGCCGAGACCCTCGTCGGCGCCCTGGCCGGGC
>NZ_JBFAAX010001197.1:0-1565 GCF_040639995.1 Actinosynnema sp. NPDC023658
CCGCAGTGGCGGCGGGCGTCACGGCGTTGGCCGCCACGCTCGTCGCCTGGCCGATCACGACCGCTTCGGCGGCGATCGGCGCGGGCACGTACACGGTGAAGAACGTGGGCAGCGGGCACTGCCTCGACGTCCCCAACGGGACCACGACCGCGGGCGTCCAGCTCCAGCAGGCGTCGTGCGGCACCGCCGGCAGCCAGCAGTGGACGTTCACGGCGGTCAGCGGCGGGTACCGGATCAGCTCGGTCGCCACGGGCCTGTGCGTCGGCGTGCAGGACGCGTCCACGTCGGCGGGCAAGGCGGTCCAGCAGGTCGCGTGCACCGGCGGCGCGGGCCAGACCTGGACGGTGACCGCGAGCGGCAGCAACTACCGCCTGGTCGACACCAACAGCGCCAAGTGCATGAACATCAAGGACAGCTCGACCGCCGTCGGCGCCGGGGTGCAGATCAACTCCTGCGACAGCGTGGCCACCAAGCAGTGGACGTTGACCCCGGCGAACGGTGTGACGACCTCGACCTCGACCTCCACGTCGACGTCCACCAGCACGACGACGTCGACCACGACCACGACCTCGACCACCACGACGTCGAACCCGCCCACGGGCGCCGCGACCGGTTTCGCGGCGATGAACGGCGGGACCACCGGCGGTCAGGGCGGGGCGAAGGTCCGGGCCACCACGGGAACCCAGATCCACCAGGCCCTGTGCAGCCGGGCGAGCAGCTCCACCCCGATCATCATCGAGGTCGAGGGCACCATCAACCACAGCAACACCACCCAGGTGTCGGGCGGCAGCTGCTCGACCGCCTCAGGGGTGATCGAACTCAAGCAGATCAGCAACGTCACCATCATCGGCGTCGGCAGCGGAGCGGTCTTCGACCAGTTGGGCATCCACATCCGCGAGTCCCGCAACATCGTCATCCGGAACGTGACGATCCGGAACGTCAAGAAGTCGGGCTCGCCCACGTCCAACGGCGGCGACGCCATCGGCATGGAGAGCAACGTCCGCAACGTCTGGGTCGACCACACCAACCTGCTCGCGTCGGGCGGCGAGTCGGACGGCTACGACGGCCTGTTCGACATGAAGAACGGCACCCAGTACGTGACCCTGTCCTACAGCACCCTGCGCAACTCCGGCCGCGGCGGGCTGATCGGCTCCAGCGAGAGCGACCTCTCGAACGGGTTCGTCACCTTCCACCACAACCTGTACGAGAACATCGACTCCCGCACTCCCCTGCTGCGCGGCGGCATCGGCCACATGTACAACAACTACTACGTGAGCCTCAACGAGTCCGGCATCAACTCCCGGGCCGGCGCCAAGGCCAAGGTGGACAACAACTACTTCAAGAACTCCCGTGACGTCCTCGGGACCTTCTACACCGACCAGGTCGGGTACTGGCAGGTCAGCGGCAACATCTTCGACAACGTCACCTGGTCCACGCCCGACAGCGAGCACAGGCCCGCCGGGCCGGACGTCAAGTCCACCACCACGGTCAGCATCCCCTACAGCTTCACGCTCGACCAGGCCACCTGCGTGCCGACCATCGTCGGTCAGACGGCAGGCGCCAAC
>NZ_JBFAAX010001198.1:0-1565 GCF_040639995.1 Actinosynnema sp. NPDC023658
GGAGCGGGCACGGTCGACGGGCGCCGGTTCGGGCGCGGTGGCGGCGGGGGTGCGCTCCCACCACGGTGCGACCTGGGGCGCGAGCACGTCGTCCAACCCCGCGTCGGCCACCCACCCCGGCGCACAGCACCGCTGCAACCGCCGAGCCACCTCGTCCACCTGCCGGTCGCCCATCCCGGCCAGGTGCGCCCACGCGGCCGTGTCGAACGGCGGCCGGAGGTCTTCCCGCCGCAACAGCAGGTTGTCGCCCGTGTAGAGCGCGCCAGTCGGTCGGGTCCTTCGCCGGCGCCAGCAGCGACAGGTAGATGACCAGCCCGGAGAACGTGCCCATCCACCGCCCCCACGGCCGGTGCTCCGGCTGGTAGTTGCGGTGCCCGGTCTCGCGCGGCGCGCGCGTCCCGGAGAACCGGTCGGTCCACGAGCAGTCGAAGTCGACCAGCCGCAGCTCGCCGCCCCGGCCCACCAGGACGTTGCCGTGCTGGAGGTCGCCTTGCGCGAAACCGGTCCGCTGGATGCGGGTCACCAGGTCGCGCCACGACCGCGCCAGCGCCGACAACGACGCGGTGTCCGCGCGTTCCACCAACTCGTCGACGTGCTGGTTCAGCGTGTGGCCCTCGACCCACTGCATCCGCACCACGGGCCACGTGCGGCCGTTCACCCGGATCCCGTCCTCGACCCAGCGGGGCAGCGCGACCACGGCCTCCAGCCCGTTCGACGTGAAGTGCTCGTGCAGCGCGCCGTAACGCTCGGCGCTGGAGACGTCGTCCCGGGTGAAGAACCGCAACGCCTGCGCCTCACCACCGGCGACCGCCTCGAACACCACGGCGCTCGTGCCCGCCGCCGGCATGGGCACGCCGAGCGCCGGCCCGCGACCAGATCGCGGAACGCCTCCTGGTGGTCCAGCCCGGCCAACGTCGTCCACAACGCCCGCCGGTCGCGCAGGTCGGTCGCGGCGACCCACTGGGCGACCACTCGGTGAGCGATGGGTGTCAGCCGATGCCGGCGCAGAGTGCGCAAGCCTCACCTCCCGGGGAGGCCGTCGTCGATGCCCGGCCCGGCTCTCCTCTTAGCCTGGAATAGGGCAGCGGAGTGTTCCGTCTACTCCGGACAGGCCAGGGGTGCTGCGCAGTCCCGGCAATGGGTGGCTTGGGCTGGGGCAGGTGTGGCCTGAGCAGCGTTCGTGTGGCCGCCGCCGCGGTTGGGCGTGACGGCCAGGACCTCACGCGGGCTGTCGCCCGTCCGTGTCCGGCCACAAGATCGTCGCCGATCGGCAGACCATGTTCCGGTCTGCGCTGCCGCTGCACGGGCAACTCGGCTCGCCCATGCACGACAACGACGCGGTGTCCGAGCACCAGAACTGCGTGACCGGGCCGTCGTATCAGCCGGTCGTGCAGGCCCGGGACATCCACGGTGGCGTGCAAGTCCCGTCGGTGGGCGGCCCGGTCGCGGGTCGGGCCGACGAGCGGCCACTACGATCACCGGATCGAGTCATGGGTTGCACCCTCCTCGTTCGCGACAAGCACATCACGCGGCGCTTGACACCAAGTGGCCTACACGGAAAGTGA
>NZ_JBFAAX010001199.1:0-1562 GCF_040639995.1 Actinosynnema sp. NPDC023658
GGCGGCAGATCGTGTCGTCCGCCATCGGCGACAACCTCCAGGGTGCCGACTACGACCGGGTCAACTACGGCGGCAAGGGCGACGCGTACCACACCCTGCCCGGCTTCCTGCCCCCGTCGCCCGGCAACGGCGGCTGGCCCCAGGCGGTGGACAACTACCAGCGGCTGAACTTCAACGTGGTGCGCATCCACCAAGAGCCCGCGAGCCCGTACATGTTGGATGTCGCCGACGAGATGGGTTTGATGGTCATCGGCGAGGTCGCGATTCGCGGCTCCCAATCCTCGCAGGAGTGGAGGGAGACCGTCGGGCGCAACAACATGATCAACCACGCTCGTGCGCTGGTCCTGCGCGACCGCAACCACCCCGCGGTCATCCGCTGGAGTCAGAACAACGAGCCGAACCAGAGCGGCCAGGATTCCGAACAGTTCGAGAAGGACTTGTACGCGGCGATGAACGGCGCCGACGGCACCCGGCCGATCATTGTCGAGGTGGGCGTCGGCAACAATGTCAGCCTGTATCCCGGGATGACGTACGCCAACTTCGCGGTGATCCCGCACTACGTCGACGGTTTCGGCAGGTACGGGGAGGGCCTGATCACCGTGAATGGGCGGCCCGACGGCGAGGGCGAGTACATCTGGCCGGCATGCAACACCAAGCAGGGCTTCGAGTGGTTTGCCACGGCAACCCTGGCCAAGCGCGGCAAGGGCGCCACCGACCTGCGTCCGTACACGCTGCTGTCAGCTTGGGCCAGCGTCATCCCCGGCGTGCGCACCGGCGACTTCGTCCCGGAGGAGGGCGGTCGCCCTGTCTACGGCGCGGACAACCTCCCGGACCCCTGGAGCAACCCGCAGTTCCAGCGCGTGCAGGCGGCGTTCAACCCGGTGGCCGCGGTCGACCTCCCCTACTGGTCGGCCTCCGGCGTCTCGGACTCCAACGGCACCTTCCCACTGCCGCAGGCCGTGCCCAGCTACGCCCGGAACGCCACGGTCACCCGCAACATCACCGTCTTCAACGACGACTTCGCCGACACTTCGGTGGGCTTCACCTGGACGGCGCGGTTCGACGCGCCGGACGGCGCGGTCGTCGCGTCCGGAAGTACGACCCTGACCGTTCCGCTCGGCTCACGGGTCACCCAGCCGGTGTCCTTCACCACCCCCGCCACCGGCAACCGCGTGTACCTGCAGCTGTCGACCACGAAGTCCGGCAGGACCGCCTTCACCGACGCGGTCGAGTACTTCAACCTCAGCGGAGGCGGCGGAACCGGACCCGCACCGGGGACCTACCGCATCGTCAACCGCAACAGCGGCAAACCCCTCGCCATCGCCGGCAACTCCACCGCCGACGGTGCCAAGGCGATCCAGCAGAGCGGCACCGCCACGTGGACGATCAGCACCACGCAGGACGCCTACACCCTGCGCTACAACGCCTCCGGAAAGGTGCTCGACGTCAACGCCGGCAGCAGCACGGTCGGCCTGCAGCTGCAGCAGTGGTCGGCCAACGGCGGCACCAACCAGATGTGGTACCTGCGGCCCACCGGTGACGGCTACTTCACCATCGTCGCC
>NZ_JBFAAX010001200.1:0-1562 GCF_040639995.1 Actinosynnema sp. NPDC023658
AGCGCGCCTTCCCCGACGGCGTGCTGCCCGACGAGCGGTTCCTCGCGGCGGAGTTCTGCGCGTCGCGCAACGGCATCCGCGAGGCGTTGGACCTGCTGCGCGAGGAAGGGCTGATCGAACGCGTGCCGGGCGTCGGCACGGTGGTGGTCGCGCAGAAGTACGCCCACGGCCTGAACCAGCTGATGGGACTGGCCGAGACGTTGCACGAGCACGGCGAGGTCGGCAACGACGTGCGGACCGCGGGTCTCGTCCGACCGCCCGGCCCGGTGGCGCAGCGGCTGCGCCTCCCCGAGGGCGAGCAGGTCGTGTACGTGGAACGGCTGCGCAGGCTCAACGGGCTGCCGCTGTCGCTCGACCTCACCTACCTCCCGCGTGACGTCGGTGAACCGCTGTTGGCCGAGGACCTGGAGAACCAGGACATCTTCTCGCTCATCGAGCGCACCACCGGGCTGCGGCTGGGCGCGGCGGCCGTGACGCTGGAAGCGGTGAACGCCGACCTGCACTCGGCCGCCGTGCTGGAGGTGCCGCGCGGCTCGGCTCTGCTGGTCGTGGAACGGCTGAGCCACCTCGCGGACGGCCGCCCGGTGGACCTGGAGTTCATCCGGATGCGCGGCGACCGGCTGACCATGCGCGCCGAGCTGCGGCGCACGAAGCCGGGGGAGGCGCGGTGAACGCCGCACCGCGGTTCCGCCTGCACGTGGACCTGCGCCGCCAGGCCAGCGCCCTCTGTCGCTGACCTCCCTGCACCTCGCGCCGCGCTCACCCCGGACGTGGCGCGGTTCCGCACGCCCCCACCACCAGGTGACGATCCCGGGAGAACTCCGTGGCCCTAGTGAACAACCGCGCCGACGTGCCGGTGACCATCGACCAGTCGCTGTGCATCGAGGGCTGCCGCCTGTGCGTGGACGTCTGCCCGCTCGACTCGCTCGCGATCAACCCCGAGACCGGCAAGGCGTTCATGCACGTGGACGAGTGCTGGTACTGCGGGCCGTGCGCGCTGCGCTGCCCCACGGGCGCGGTCGAGGTCAACATGCCCTACCTGCTGCGCTGAAGGGAACGACGATGCTCAAGCGAATCCTCGGCGCGGCACTGGTCGCCGTCGCGTCGACCTCGTGCGTGGCCGGCGCGGCCTCCGACGACGAGGTGACCGTCGTGGTCGGCTACCAGTCCAAGACCATCAACACCGTCACCGCGGGCACGCTGCTGCGCGAGCTGGGGCACTTCGAGCGGCGGCTGGCCGAGCTGGGCCGCCGCACCGGCAAGCGGTACGAGGTCACCTGGCAGGACTACGACACCGGCGCTCCGATCACCGCGCAGATGCTCGCCGGGAAGGTCGACATCGGCTCGATGGGCGACTTCCCGCTGCTCATCAACGGATCGCGCGCGCAGCAGCAGGGTGACGACGGCACGCGGATGGTGTCGGTCACCGGCTACAACCCCCGCGGCGCGTTGAACATGGTCGTGGTGCCGCCCGACTCCACCCCGACCACGCTCGCCGACCTCGCCGGCAAGTAGGTGTCGGCCAGCGTCGGCTCGGCCGGGGACGGCACGCTCGTCCGCGC
>NZ_JBFAAX010001201.1:0-1560 GCF_040639995.1 Actinosynnema sp. NPDC023658
CCGTCGTCACGGGCGAGCACCAGGCGCATGTTGTTGTGCCGCAGGTAGTAGCCGGGGAAGTTGACCGACTGGAACGAGTAGCAGTGCGCGACCATCGCGGCCGACCTCGGAGCGGCCACCCCACCGCACCCGGCGGCCTACGCGTTCGCGCTGGTCCTGGGCGGGTTGTTGCTGGTCCGCAGGCGGTGGCCGGTCGGCACGCTCCTGGCCACGGCCGCCGTGCTGCTGGCGTACCACACGACGTCGTTCCCGCCGGTCGGGTTGGCGGTGCCGATGGCGGCGGCGCTGTACTCGGCCGCGGAACGGGGACGGGTGCGGTGGGCGGTGGGCGTCTCGGCGGGGCTGCTGGTCGTCTCGACCGCCGCTCGTGCCCGGGAGGGTGACGACCTGGCGTACCTGCTGGGCTACGAGTTCGTCGTCTCCGCCGCGCTCATGGCCAGCGTCGTGGCGCTGGGGGACGCCGTCCGCTCCCGGCGGCGTTGGCGGGCGGAGCTGCGCAGACAGGCGCGGGCGGCGGACCTGGAGCGCGAGCGCGAGGCGGCCCGGCGGGTCGAGCGGGAACGGGTTCGGGTGGCCAGGGACCTGCACGACCTGCTCGGGCACACGGTGTCGGTGATCTCGCTGCACGCCGACGTGGCCCGCGAGTCGCTGGTGGACGACCCGGAGACCGCGCGCCGGTCGCTGGTCGCGGTGCGCGCCGCGTGCGGCGACGTCGTCCGCGAGCTGCGTGCCACCGTGCGCGCGCTGCGAGCACCGGACGACCACTCCCCCGTGCCGGGGCTGGACCGGCTGGACGACCTGATCGCCTCGACCCGGGCGGCCGGGCTGGACGTGCGGGTGGAGGTCACCGGACCGCGCGTGCCGCTGCCCGCCGTGGCCGACGCCGCCGCCTACCGGGTCGTGCAGGAGTCGTTGAGCAACGTGCTGCGGCACGCCGACGCGCGGTCGGTCCACATAGGATTGCGGTACGCCGGTGACGGGGTGCGGCTGACGATCCGCGACGACGGCCGCGGCGCGAGCGGTACTGGCTCCGGTTGGGGGATCATCGGCATGCGGGAACGGTTGGCGCTGCTCGGGGGCGTGCTGCGCACGTCCAGCCCGGCGGACGGCGGTTTCCTGGTCGAGGCGGAGTTCCCCGGGGAGGCGTGGTGATCCGGGTCGTGCTGGTGGACGACCAGCCGCTCGTGCGCGAGGGCCTGCGGGCGTTGCTGGACCGGGCGGAGGACATCACCGTGGTCGGTGAGGCCGCCGACGCCGACGCGGGGGTGGCGCTGGTGCGCCGCGAGCGGCCCGACGTGGTGCTGATGGACATCCGGATGCCCGGTGGTGACGGCATCGAGGCCACCCGGCGGATCGTCGCGGACCCGGAGCTGGGGCACGTCCACGTGGTCGTGCTGACCACCTTCGACACCGACGAGCACCTGTTGGACGCGGTGCGCGCCGGCGCGGCCGGTTTCCTGCTCAAGGACACCTCGCCGGACGACCTGCGCGACGCGGTCCGCGTCGTGGCGGGGGGCGACGCGCTGCTCTCACCCGCCGTCACCCGGCGCGTGATGCGCG
>NZ_JBFAAX010001202.1:0-1558 GCF_040639995.1 Actinosynnema sp. NPDC023658
GGTCTGTCACCCGGTCGAGCAGGGTGTGCCGTTGAGGGTGAAGGACGTCGGCTTGGCGGTGTTGCCGGTGTGGGACGCCTGGAACCCGATGCCGGTGGAGGCGTTCGGCGGGATGGAGGCGTTGTAGGTCACGTTGCGCGCGGTCACCTGCCCGGACGTGGGCGAGTAGGTGGCGCTCCAGCCGGAGGTGATGGTCTGGCCGGCGGGCAGGGTGAAGGACAGCGACCAGCCGTTGACGGCCGTGGTGCCGGTGTTGGTGATGGTCAGGTTCTCGGTCAGGCCGTTGTTCCAGGCGTTGACGGTCCCCGTGACGCGGCACGTTCCCGACCCGCCCGGCGTCGTTGTCGTTGTCGTTGTCGTGGTGGTGGTCGTGGTCGTGGTCGTCGTCGTGGTGGGCGTGGTCGTGGTGGTGGACGTGGGGTCACCGGGCCGGTCGAGGCCGAAGAACTCGATGGCCCGTGCGGCCATGCCGCTGGAGGGCAGCGTGTGCCCGGCGCCCTGGATGCTGTACGCCTCGACCTGGGTGGTGCCCGAGGCGTCGTTGTAGCGGCGGCGGTTCCAGCCGGACTGCGGGGTGTCGGTGGACGACGGCGTCTGGCTCAGGCCGAACACGTCCGTCCACTGCTCGATCTCCTCCTGCAGCAGCGCGTACGGCACCAGGGTGTCCGCGGTGCCGTGCCACAGCTGGACGCGCGGGCGCCGGCCGGTGTAGCCGGGGTTGACCTGCCGGACGGCGTCGCCCCACTGCTGCGGGGTGCGGTTCGCGCCCCCGTTGCCGGTGCACTTGCTGCTGCCGGGCGGGTAGTCCGCCGCGTTGGCGAAGCAGTTGAACAGCACGTCCATGAACGCCGCGCCCGCCTTGAACACGTCCGGGTACAGGGCGAGCATGTGGTTGGTCATCATGCCGCCGGAGGACGAGCCGGTGGCGAAGACCCGGTTCGGGTCACCGCCGTAGCGCTGCTCGACGTAGGTGATCATCGAGATGATCGACACCGGGTCGCTCCCGCCGCCGCGGCGCTTGGCCGCATCGGACCAGGTGTCGAAGCACTTGCCGAACCCCGCCTCTTGCTGGGCGCTCGGGTAGATCACGACGAACCCGTGCCGGTCGGCCAGCGAGGCGAACTCGCTGCCCGAGTAGAACCCCGGCCCCGAACCGCCACAGCCGTGCATGGCGACCACGATCCCGGGGTTGGCCGGGCGCGAATCGGGCACGTAGACGTGCATCCGCATACCGCCCGGGTTGCTGCCGAAGCTCGTGACCTCGGTCAACGACGCCGCGGACGCGGGCGTGGACAGGGGGATCACGACGCCGACCACGAGGAGCGACACCGCTGCGGCGATCAAGGAACTGCGTCTGAACTTCATGCGCGTTACTCCTTCGTACAGCGCAAGGTCGAACGACCGGTACAAGAGGTGCGGCTGGCCTGCGCGCGCTCCACGGACAGGCACTCCCCGTGCGGGTGTGCCTGTGCGCGGGTCGCGCCAGTCGACGTGAGGTCGCCCGGGTCCATGCCGCCACGCAGCCAGTGCGCCGCGAACGCCGTCAGCTCGCAGGCCG
>NZ_JBFAAX010001203.1:0-1557 GCF_040639995.1 Actinosynnema sp. NPDC023658
CGCCCACCACGCCCGCCGTCCACCGCCCCCGCCCCCCGAAGCCGCCGGCGTCGACCCCCCCCCCCCCCCCCGCGGCGGCGCCCGCCACGGCCGCCAGGGCCGCGACCGCCGCCGTCACGCCTCGCAGCACCTCCCTCCCCGCCGTCATCACGCGTCACGCCGGTGGAAGACGACGAACGCGGCGACCAGCACCGCGGTGACGCCGAGGCACATCCCGCCCAGGTTCAGCCAGGGGTGCGGGTAGGCGGGGTTCGGCACGGTCGCGACCACGGCGGCGGCGCCCTGCGTCGGCCAGAAGTCGAGCAGGCCTCGCAACCACGCGGGGAACAGGCCCGCCACGGCCGGCACCAGGAACACGATGCCCACCAGCGTGGTGAGCGCGCCCGCCGTGGCGCGCAGGATCGTGCCGAGGCCGATCGCGAGCAGCGCGATCGCCGCGAGGTAGAGCCCGCCGCCCACGACGGCGGACAGCACTCCGGGGTCGTCGAGGCTCGCGTGCGGCACGTCCTGGGCGGCGAGGAGGGCCTGACCGAGCAGGAAGGTGGCGAACATCAGCGCCTGGCCTGCCACCGCGGCGACGCCGGCGGCCACCACCACCTTGGCCGCGAGCAGCCGGTTCCTGCGGGGAGTGACCGCCAGCGACGTCCGCACCAGCCCGGTCGCGTACTCGGAGGTGACGACCAGCGTGCCGAGCACGCCGATGACCAGCTGGGCCACGAGGTACGCGGTCAGGCTGCGCTCGGTCGGGTCCCACGCCAGTCGTTCCGCGGCTGACGCGCTCTCGTACGCCTCGCCCGCCCGTCCCGTCGCGAGGCCGGTGATGCCGAGCCCGACCGCGAACAGGCAGGCGAGCGTGTACCAGGTGGAACGCAGGCTGCGCAGCTTCACCCACTCCGCGTGCAGCGCGTGGCCGAACCGCGCCCGGTGCGCGAGCCGGCTCACGCGGTCACCCCCTGGTACTCGACGCTGTCCTTGGTCAGCTCCATGAAGGCGTCCTCCAGCGAGGGCCGCTGCGGGGTGAGCTCGACGAGCACGGTGCCGTGGTAGGCGGCGAGCCTGCCGATCTCCTCGCTCGCCAAGCCGGAGACCACCAGCGACGAGTCGGGTCCTTCCCGCACGGTGGCGCCGGCCGCGGTGAGCCGGAGGGCGAACGCGGCGGCCTCCGGCGTGCGGACGAGGACCGTGCCCTCGCCGCGTCCGCGCAGGAACTCCGCCATGCCCGTGTCCGCGATGAGCCGGCCGCGACCGATCACGACCAGGTGGTCGGCGGTCTGCGCCATCTCGCTCATGAGGTGGCTGGAGACCAGCACCGCGCGGCCCTCGCGGGCCAGCGAGCGCATGAAGTCGCGGATCCAGCGGATGCCCTCGGGGTCGAGCCCGTTCACCGGTTCGTCGAAGATCAGCACGCGCGGGTCGCCCAGCAGCGCCGCCGCGATGCCGAGCCGTTGCCGCATGCCGAGCGAGAACCCGCCCGCGCGCTTGTGCGCCACACCGTCGAGGCCGGTCCGGGCCAGCACCTCGTCCACCCGGCGAGCGGGGGTGGGGAGAGTGGGGTCC
>NZ_JBFAAX010001204.1:0-1556 GCF_040639995.1 Actinosynnema sp. NPDC023658
TCGCCGCGTCCGGCCAGGACGGCGCCCGGCTGCCCGTGGTCATCACCGCGGACGGCGAGCCGCTGGTCGAGCCGTCGGACGCGGAGCTGGCCGCCCGGGTCGGCCTGAGCACGCGGCCGTCCACCGACTTCTACGACCTGGTCGTGGTCGGCGGCGGCCCGGCGGGTCTGGGCGCGGCCGTCTACGGCGGCTCGGAAGGCCTGCGCACGGTGCTGGTCGAGCGCCGCGCCACCGGCGGTCAGGCGGGCACCAGCAGCCGGATCGAGAACTACCTGGGCTTCCCCGACGGCGTGTCCGGCGAGCAGCTCACCGACCGCGCCCGCAGGCAGGCGCTGAAGTTCGACGTCGAGGTGCTGACGGCGTGCGACGTGGTCGGGTTGGAGGCGCGCGGCGCGGCCCGCGTGGTGCGGCTGGACGACGGCACCGAGCTGGCCGCGCACACCGTCATCCTGGCCACCGGCGTGTCCTACCGGATGCTGGACGCGCCCGGTCTCGGCACGCTGACCGGCCGGGGCGTGTTCTACGGCGCGGCCACCACCGAGGGCCCCAGCTGCACGGGCCAGGACGTCTACCTGGTCGGCGGCGCGAACTCGGCGGGCCAGGCGGCGCTCTACTTCGCCGCGCACGCCCGCCGCGTCGTGCTGGTGGTGCGCGGCGACTCGCTGGCCCAGTCGATGTCGCACTACCTGGTCGAACAGCTCGCCCGGGTGGCCAACATCGAGGTGCTCACCTGCACCGAGGTCGTCGGCGGCACGGGGGAGCAGCACCTGGAGACGGTGACGCTGCGGCACAACAAGACCGGCGAGACGACGACGGTGTCGACGTCGTGGCTGTTCGCGTTCATCGGCGCCGCGCCGCACACCGACTGGCTCGCGGACACGCTGGCCCGTGACGAGCGCGGGTTCGTCCTCGCCGGACCGGACCTCGTCGTGGACGGGCGCCTGCCCGACGGCTGGGACCTGGACCGGCCGCCCTACCACCTGGAAACCAGCCTGCCGGGCGTGTTCGTCGCCGGTGACGTGCGCGCGGACTCGGTGAAGCGGGTCGCGTCCGCGGTCGGTGACGGCGCGATGGCCGTCTCCCTGGTCCACCGCTACCTGGAGAAGTCGTGATGGAGAACCTGACGGTCGACGACCTGCGCGGGCTGTTCCTGTTCGAGCACCTGTCCGAGGAGCAGCTGGACTGGCTCGTCGCGCACGGCCAGGTGGAGACGCACGGCGCGGGCGCGCAGGTGCTGCGCGAGGGCCAGCCCGCGACCTGCTTCTTCGTGCTGCTGGACGGCACCGTGGCGCTCAGCCGGATCATCGGCGGTCAGCGCGTGGAGACCAACCGCACCGACCACCGCGGCTCCTACTTCGGCGCCACGCAGGCCTACCTGGGCGCGGACGTGGAGGGCACCACGCTCTACCAGATGACCGCCGACGCGGTGACCGACGTGCGGCTGTACCAGTTGCCCGCGCACGACTTCGGCGCGATGTTCCGCTCGTGGTTCCCGATGGCCATACACCTGCTGGAGGGCCTGTTCTTCGGCATGCGCAACACCGAGCGGATCGTCA
>NZ_JBFAAX010001205.1:0-1555 GCF_040639995.1 Actinosynnema sp. NPDC023658
GGCCCTCGGGCTGTGGTGGCGCTACCCCGGCGTCGCCGGCCTGGGCCTGGCGCTGCTGGCGCTCGTGCTCGCCGGCGCGGTGTCGGTGCTGTCGCGGGCCCAGGTCGCGCCGAAGCGGACCGTACGACCGCGGACCGTGCAGCGGTTGGGCACGTGCACCGGCGTGGTGGAGCTGACCGGCACCAGCAAGCGCTTCCCCGTGGTGTTCGACGCGACCGACGAGGTCGCCGGGAACGCCGGGCCGGTGGACATCCCACTGCTCGCGCCGGGGCAGCGGGGCAAGGGCGAGTACCCCATCCCCACGCACGCCCGGGGCCTGCTGCGCGTCGGCCCGCTGACGTTGAGCCGGCGCGGCCTGGCCGGGCTCGCGCACGCCCGCACGGTCGTCGGTGACGTGGTCGAGGTGCGCGTGGTGCCGCGGGTCCTGCCGGTCCGCGGCCTGCCCGGTGGCGTGCGGCGCGGGCACGTCGGCGCGGACGAGCGGGTGGAGCGCGGCGGCACGGACCTGGTGGGGCTGCGCGAGTACGTGCCCGGCGACGACCTGCGCCGGCTGCACTGGGCGACGTCCGCGCGCACCGGCACGTTGATGATCCGCGAAGACGCCGACCCGGCCCGACCTCACCTGGCCGTGGTGCTGGACGACCACGCCGACGGGTACGCCGAGGGCGAGGACTTCGAGGACGCCGTGGAGGTGGTGGCGTCCCTGGTGACGGTCGCCGTGGCCGAGGGGCACCCGGTGCGACTGGTGTCGACTTCGGGCGCGGTGGACGTGGAACTGCCCGCGGGGGCGGTGGACGCCGACGCGTCGGTCGTGCTGGCCGCCCTGGCGGACCTGGCGATCGCCAACCGACCACCGACCTCCCGCCCACTCCCGGTGCGGGAGCTGGACGTGGTGGCCGTGGTGTGCGGGACCGGGTCCGACCTTCCCGCTCTGGTGCTCGAAGCGGGCCGCGCCTCCGTGGGCGTGATCCTGATCGTCAATCCGACGCCCGCCCCCGCCCCTGCCCCCGCCGCTGCGTCTTCGGTCGACCCGGCATCCAGTGCCCCGATCGTCTCCACCCCGGTATCGGTCTCTGCCGTCGGCTCTGTGCTGGTGCTGCGCGCCGCAACCGCCGAAGGCCTGCTGGACGGTTGGAACACGGTGGTGTCCCGATGAACGCGCGCCCGTCACCCCTGCACCTCCTCGCCCTCGTACCCGAAGATCACTCGATCGTGACATGGGCTTCGGGGATGAATGGAAGCGCCGATTTCGTTGCCAGAAGTATGAAGGCGCGGCGCTCCGGCCCGAGCTGTCTCCGGACGGTGGCTGCGTGAGGACGAACGACCCCACGGGCGACGGCGCCACAAACGCCCACCCCGCAGCCGGAGCCCACCCCGCAGCCGGAGCCCATCCCGCAGCCGGGGCCGGTACCTCCGCCGTTGCGGCCGGCGGTGCCGGAGATCGTGTCGCCAGCGGTGGCCCTGCCGGCGGTGGCCCTGCCGGCGGTGGCGTGAGACGTGCCGTTGGCGGCGCTGGCCGTGTGGCCGGTGGTGGCGCGGGTGCTCGGGTGGATCC
>NZ_JBFAAX010001206.1:0-1540 GCF_040639995.1 Actinosynnema sp. NPDC023658
CCCGGTCCCGTCGCACCGCGGGGAATCGAAGGCCTGTGCGATCCGGCGAAGCCGACCGTCCGACCCGGATATGCTGCCGCTGAAGACACTTCGGGCAGAAAGCAGGATTATCGATGACGAGCGCATCGGCCGGGTCCGGCAACGGCGGTAGAAAAGCAGGCGAAAAGCACGGACAGAGGTCAGCAGAACTGCTCCTGGAGTTAGCCGTGCCGCAGGTGTTCACCTGTCCCGACCCGGACCTGAACAACTCGTTGATGGCCAGGTTCGAGAAGGAGATCGACGCCTCGCCCCGGTTCCGGAAGTACGTCCTCTTCCTCGGTGCGATCGAGGTCGAGCGCATTCCGGCCGGGGCCGGGGAAATACCGTCCCCCGATGACGTCAGGTTGATCGACCTGCCGTCCAGGATCGAGGCGGAGGATTTCCCCGGGACGCCCGCGCACATGATCGCCACGAACCAGAACGGGTTCGAGATGGTCGAGGCCGCCGAGGCCGCCCCGGACCTCATCCGCAGCACCATGCTCACGATGGCCAGGGCCCGCCAGTTCGAGTACCTGCACGCGAGCGGGATCCCGTGGGAGGAGTGGAAGGTCCTGGTCGAGGTCCACTACTACCGGGAACGCTCGAAGATCACCTCGGAGTTCCACCGGGACACGTTCGGGGAAACCCTCTTCGTCAATCTCGCCTACGCCACGTCGCACCCGATCGCCGGGCCGGAGTACATCCTCAACCCACCGGTCGTCGGGGAGCACGAGGAGCAGATCGCGAGAACGCTGCCGAAGGAATTCCTCGACGACCTCGGCCGGGTTCGCGGCAAACTCGGGGAACCGGACGTCATCGACGTGGTCACGGTCCCGCCGAACGGCGTCGTGGCGTTCGTGGACGAGGCGGTCAACCACATGACCCCGCACTACGGACACCGGACGGTGAAGGGGAGCGAGGTCGAGGCTTTCCTGCGCAGGCGGCACGGCGACGACCGGGTCGAGGACGCCTTGGCCGCCTACCGTGATCTGGCCAAGAAAAAAGCCTCCCTCGGCGCACCCCTCCGTTCGCTCGTGTCCACGCCCAAGCCCTTCTCCGGTTACCTGAAGGTGATCCCGCCCGAGGAGGCGGACACGTGGTTTCACCTGGCCGAGTTGATCGGCAAGTCGAACGAGAAGTTCGCCCGACCCCACCTCCTCGACGCCGGAATGAGCGAGCAGCACATCGACGAGCTGCTCGCCGAATCCAGGGACTGGCAGGGTTACCAACAGGTCTCCATCCCCGGCGCGCAGGCGGCGCCCGCGGCCCGGACACCGCTCAAGCGGCAGATGAGCGCGAACGCGCTCAAGGGCCAGGTGCCGGCCGAGGTGACCGGCGACCGCCGCTTCTTCCGGATCAACGTCCGCATCGTCCGGCGCTGACCGGCGCTCCGCCTCGGAGCCGGGAACGGGTGGTGTCGACCGGCGGGACCCCGCGGGGCGGGTCGGGCGGGGGCCCGCGCGCGCCCCGGGGGGGGGGGCGCGGCCCCCTCTTACCACCGCGGCGGGCCCGCGCGGCGCCC
>NZ_JBFAAX010001207.1:0-1540 GCF_040639995.1 Actinosynnema sp. NPDC023658
GGGAGGAAGGCACCACACTTCGACGCCCCCCGCATCGTGGGTGAGGTTCCCCGGTAGCTCGGAGTCTTCGATCCTCATCTGGTTGTACGGAGGGGTCGCCGCCCGGGTCCATCAGGCCGTGGACGTCGTTGCGCAGGTCGGTGTGCCAGCTGCCCGACATGTGCCCGGCCTCGTGGCTGGTGATGTTGCCGATCGCACGGCCGATGAACGCGATCCGGTCGCTCTCCGGCCGCACGTAGGAGTTGAGCGACAACGCCGGCCCGGCAGGCCCGCTGAGCCGGTCGAGCAGCACCAGCGCCGTCTCCTCCCGGCCGAAGTTGCCGGCGTCGATGGACTGGGCGATGCCGACGGTGTTGATGCCCGACTCCGCGACGGTGCCGCCGACGACGACCCGGCTGACGTTCGGCTGCCCCCAGGGGTCGGCGTGGTCGCGGCTGTTGAGGATGCGCAGGGCGAACCTCGGGTTGAGGCCCGCGGCGACCATGTCCCGCTCCAGGTTCTCCCGCACGGTCGCGGTGATCGCGGTGATCAGGGCGCGTTCGTCGCGTGCGGTGAGCTGCCACCCCGGCAGGAAGCTCGACAACGGCGAGAGGTCGCGCAGGCCGCCACCGCCGCCGAAGATCGTCGTGTTCACCCTGGCCCCGTCGAAGTCCAGGAAGATCGTGTGCACCGAGCCGCGCGGCGCGGTCTCCGTGCCGGGCCGGAACGCTTCGAGCTTGACGTCGTAGGCGCCCTCGCCCGCCTCGACCCCGAGCCGGTAGCGGCCGGCCACCGGTGCCACGAAGTCCACGACGGCGTTGCCGCCGCCCGGCATCGGTGAGTCCGCGGCGAAGATCGACGTCAGGTCCTGCGACGACCCGAACACCTCGCGACCGGCCGGGTCGTGCACCGCGAGCCTGGTGCCACCGCCCGTGATCGACGCGCCGAGCACGTCGCCCGCGCGCAGGTCGAAGGAGTAGTAGTCGAGGTCGCCGCTGCTCCTGCCACTGGTGATCAGCAGGTCGTACGGCCCCTCGGTGGCCACGCCGGGACCGGTGCCCGGTGTGGTGGGGTCGCTCGGGAGCGCGAACGGGTCGGAGCCGACCACGAGGTAGACGACTTGGTTCGGCGCGACGGCGAACGTGACGGAGGAGTCGGTCGAGCCGCCGTGGTCGCCGCTGACGTCCAGCAGCGTGGCGTCGGCGTCGTAGAGCGCGAGCATCGTGTCGAGGTCGCCGGTCGGCGTGGACGTCCGGGCCGTGAAGGTGAGCCCGGACGCGCCGCCGTCGACCCGGTAGAAGTCGAAGTCGCCGGTGCGGTCGCCGGCGCTGCCGTGCGGCCCGTCACCGATGGCGGCGGTGGCGCGGACCGCGGGACGGGTGCCGGAGATGCCCGTGTCGCTCGCCAGGCCGATCGAGTCGTCGGTCTCGTCGAGCGGCAGCGCCGGGATCGTGTCGTCGGGCCTGAGGTGGCCGGTCAGCGCGATCTTCGAGGCCGCGCGCTTCCCGGTGCCGAAGTCGACGATGTGCTCGGCGGTCGCCGGGGTGTCGTTGGCGCCGTT
>NZ_JBFAAX010001208.1:0-1539 GCF_040639995.1 Actinosynnema sp. NPDC023658
GCCGTGCCCACCCCGCAGCTGCACGACCACCACCGTGATGTTGTCGTGCCCGCCCGACTTCAACGCCACCTCGACCAGCTCCCGCGCCACCTCGATCGGCGGCACCCCGCGCGGCAGCACCGCCAGCAGGTCCTCCGGCTCCGGCACGTAGTTCCACAACCCGTCGCTGCACAGCACCAGCAACCCCGGCGTCTCCACCGCGAACGCCACCGTCTGCGGCGCCTCCACCCCCGAGTCCGCGCCCAACCACCGCGACAGCACGTGCGCCCGCCGGTCGGTCAGCGCCTCCTCCTCGGTCAGGACCCCCTCCGCCACCAGCTGCGCCGCCCACGTGTCGTCCGTCGTCAACCGCGCCGCACCCGCACCGGCCACCAGGTAGGCGCGGCTGTCGCCCACCCACCCCACCGTCGCGGACCCGTCGGTCACCACCGCCGACACGAACGTGCACGACGGCGCCACCTCCGCCGCCTCCGGCCGCGCCAACCGGGCCACCGCGCCGTTGGCCGCCACCACCGCGTCCGCCGTCGACGCCTCACCGTCCATCCCGGACTGCAACCCGGTCAGCAGCACGTCCGCCGCCGTGTCCACCGCCGTCTGCGACGCCTGCTCGGCCCGCTCCGACGACGCCACCCCGTCGCACACCACCGCCACCACACCACGCCCGCGGACCCGGCCGAACGCCATCGAGTCCTCGTTGCGCTGCCGCCGCCGACCCCGGTCGCTCACCCCCGCCACCCCGGGCAGCACGAACTCCACCCGGTCCCGCACCGACGGCCGCGCCCGACCGCACTGCTCGCAGAACCCCTCCGCGTCGAACTCCTCGCCACCGCACGAGCACATCGACGGCCACTGCGACCCCGGACCACCCACCGGCGTCCGCTGCACCCGCAGGTTGCGCCCGCACGCCTCGCAGAAGCGGTCCTGCGACGCCACCGGCGACGCGCACTCAGGACAGGATTCCATCATCACACCAACGTCCTGGGCCGGACCGCGTTCGCGCGGTCGACGAGAGCGATCCGTTCCTCCGGGGTATCCGCCAACCGCGCCAACTGCCGGTACCAGCGCTCCAAACCCAACCTCAGCCCCGTCTCGTTCCACTCGCAGTCCACCAACCTCCCCGCCGGCGTCGCCCCGTCACCCGGCAACGACTCCAGCGCCACACCCAACAGCTCCACCGTCAACCCGGCCCGCCTCGCCACGTCCAGCTCCAACCCCGACAGCCTCGCACCGGCCGCCATCACCTCCGCCAACGCATCACCCACCACCGTCCCGCCCGCACAGTCACGCGCCGCGCCGATCTGCGCCCGCACCGCCGCCACCTGCGCCGCCACATGATGGATCGACGTGTCCGGCACCGAGTGCAGCACCCCCACCGCCGCCTCCCGCTCACCCCGCCCCAACAACACCCGCGCCAACCCGAACGCCGCCGACACGAACGCGTGATCGGTGCGCCACACCACCTCGTAACCGGCCGCCGCCGCCTCCGCGTCACCCGACGCCTCCGCGCACACCGCCACCGCCAGCTTCGGCGCCGCCTCG
>NZ_JBFAAX010001209.1:0-1535 GCF_040639995.1 Actinosynnema sp. NPDC023658
GGCGACGACAACCTGCTGGTGCTGGCCAGGGCCTCGGCGGCACGGCAGGGCGCGATGACCGTCGTGGCCGGGTCCGGCGCCGACACCTACCGCGCCGAGTTCGCCGGGCCGGTGGAGCCGGTGGAGATCCAGGTCGACCGCGCCCGGTCCAGGGTGGCGGTGCAGAGCTGGTACGCCGGGGTGCACGCCGCCACGGCCTCCGCCGCGGGCACCGAGGTGACCCACCGCGTCCACCGCGTCCTCCCGGACCACCCGGGGTTCGCGGCCGGGATGGCCGAGATCGGCCTGCGCGCCCGCATGTCACGCGACCTGCACCAGGTGCTGGCCGTGATCGCGGACCGGCTCGGCTGCTGAGGACCCGACTTGAGCACCACGCATTCCGTTCACCCAGAGGAGCACACCACCATGTCCACCAACGCCGCCACCGCCACCGCCCGGCACAAGGGCTTCACCGAACCAGGGCTGCGCCGACTGCGCGACGTGCTGACGCGGCACGTCGAGTCCGGCCGGATCCCCGGGCTCGTCGCCCTGGTCAGCCGGGGCGGGGAGACGCACGTCGAGGCGGTGGGGACGATGCGCCACGACGGTGGTGCGCCGATGGGCCGGGACACGATCTTCCGGATGGCGTCGACGTCCAAGCCGGTGTCGGTGGCGGCGGCGATGGTGCTGCTGGACGAGTGCCGGCTGCGGTTGGACGACCTGGTGCAGCAGTGGCTGCCCGAGCTGGCCGACCGCCGGGTGCTCAAGCGGATCGACGGCCCGTTGGACGACACCGTGCCGGCGCGGCGGCCGATCACCGTGCGCGACGTGCTGACCTCGACGTTCGGGCTCGGCATGGACATGACGTCGTTGGGCACGCCGATCATGGGCGCGGTGTTCGAGCAGGGCCTCACGCCGGACCTGCCCACGCCGATGCCCGAGCCCGACGAGTGGCTGCGCCGCCTGGGCACCCTGCCCCTGATGCACCAGCCCGGCGAGCGGTGGCAGTACCACATCGGCAACGACCTGCTCGGCGTGCTCGTCGCCCGGGTCACCGGGCAGACGTTCGAGACGTTCCTGCGGGAACGGATCCTCGACCCGCTGGGCATGAAGGACACCGGTTTCCACGTCCCCGCCGGGAAGATCGACCGGCTGCCCCCGCTCTACGCCCCGGACCCGCGGTCCGGTGAGTTCCACGTGTGGGACGAGGCCGAGGGCGGGCGTTACAGCGCGCCGCCCGCGTTCCAGGGCGGCGGTGGCGGCCTCGTGTCCACTGTGGACGACTACCACGCCTACTTCCGGATGCTGCTCGACCACGGCGTGCACGGTGGTGAGCGGATCCTGTCCCGGGCCGCCGTGGAGCTGATGACCACCAACCGCCTCACCCCCGCGCAGCTGGCCGCCCGCGAGGCCATGGCGCGGGACAACGTCCACGTGTCCCACGGCCAGGGCCAGCACGGCGGCTGGGGCTTCGGGATGGCGGTGCGCACCTACCGCGGCGACTACGCACCCGTCGGCGTGTTCGGCTGGGTCGGCGGCAGAGGCACCACCACCTT
>NZ_JBFAAX010001210.1:0-1529 GCF_040639995.1 Actinosynnema sp. NPDC023658
CGCCGACCGCGCCCCCCTCGACGAACCGCACGGGAGCCGCGGTCCTCGCCGCGACCTCCGCCAGCAACCGGGTGCGCCCGACCCCCGGTGGTCCGGCGACCAGCACCACCCACACGGGTTCCCCGACGAGGCACTCCTCGACCTGGGCGCACCTGCCCACGAATGCACCACCGACCACAGCACAGCCCTCCCACCGATACCGTGTTTTCCCGGATGCTCCCCGCCCCGGAACCTGGTTGATTGACACCTGCCCAGCGCCCGGGGAAATAGCACGCGGCCGGGTCAGATTACTGGGGCCAATGTCCCGCAACCATCCCATGACGGGATGCAGAGACGTGCTCCGTTCGGCCCAGATAGCCAGCAAATATAACAAGGGGGATTGGTGCACACGGTCGATACCACCCGTGTGGTTGGCCCGAGACGCAAGCGAAGTAGCTGGTCACAGCGTCGCAATCGCGTCCGGCCACCGGCACCTCCAGCACGCTCGACGCGGCGACGCATACTCCGCCAGGGTGATCGACATTTGGTTTCCCTATCGCGACACCCGATCCGTCCGATTTGCCGAAGGCGTTGAGATGTGGTGCAGATGACTTTTCACCAGTCCCGGAGGAAACGTCCGGGAGGAATAATCGCCGGCTGTCACAGAATGCGGTTGAACGATTACGCGCACGATCGGCGGGGCCGATGAGCACCGCCCGGCACGTCGTCGTAGTCGGATCCGGTCTGGCGGGCACGCTCACCGCCGTGCACCTGGCGCGGATGGGTCACCGGGTCGACGTCTACGAGCGGCTGCCCGATCCCCGCGTGACCGCCCGCGCCGGTGGCCGGTCGATCAACCTGGGGCTGTCCCAGCGGGGCATCGCCGCGCTGGCCGAGGTCGGTCTGCTCGCGGACGTGCTGCGGGTGGCGGTGCCCATGCGCGGCCGGGTCGTGCACCAGCGCGGCGGCCGGTTGGCGTTCCAGCCCTACGGCACGGCGGAAGACCAGGTGCTGCGGTCGGTGCTGCGCGAGGACCTGGGTGACGTGCTGCTGACCGAGGCGCTGTCGCACCCCGAGGTGAAGATCCACTTCGGCACCCGCCTGACGGCGCTGGACTGCGGCGACCGCGACCGGCGCCCGGTGTGCCGGTTCACCGACGACCAGGGCGTCGAGCTGGTCACCGAGGCGGACCTCGTCGTGGGGGCCGACGGCGCGTTCTCGGCCACCCGCGCGCACCTGGTGCGCAGCACGGCCGCGGACATCCACCACAAGGCGCTGCCCTGGGGCTACAAGGAGTTCGCCATCCCGGCCGGACGTCCCGGCGACCTGCGCTGCACCCCCGACGCGCTGCACGTGTGGCCCGGTCACGACGGGCTGGTGGTGGCGCACCCCAACATCAACGGGTCGCTGACGGCGACGGCGTTCCTGCCGCTGACCGGTCCCGGCGGCCTGGCGGAGCTGACCACCGAGTCCGCGGTCCGCGAGCTGTTCGACACCCGGTTCCCCGGGGTCCGCGAGCTCGTGCCGGACGTGGTGGAGCAGTTCCTGTC
>NZ_JBFAAX010001211.1:0-1528 GCF_040639995.1 Actinosynnema sp. NPDC023658
CCTCTGTGGGTAGAGACGCCGGCCGCCAGGTCGTGAGAGCGCTCTCTCACGGTCTGCGCGGCCGGGCGTTGGCGATGTGGGGTTGGCTATTTCTACTTGACGATCCACGTCCGCGCCATGCCCCGCCGACCACGAATTCGTCCCGGTACCAGCCGGAAACGCGGTCCCGACTTCGCACTGCGGTGCCCCGGTCACTGATCGTGGATCGACGGCCTCCCGGCGCACGCCCATCACGCCGCTCCAGGGACCGACCGTCACGGACCTCCTCGGCCGGGCGACCAGCACCCCTGCCGCGGACCGCCGGTGCGGCGTCCGGCCGACCGCGCCTACGGGTGCGCGTCCGTGATCGCGATGACCTCGTCGAGGCGGTCCAGCGCGGCCTGCAGGTCGTCGACCCTGGCCTGGATGCGGTCGCGCTCGGCGCGCAGCATGGCCCGCTGCTCGGCGTCGGTGTGCCCGGAGTCCCAGCACGGGAGGAGTTCCGTGATCCTCCGGCTGGTCAGGCCGGCGGCGAACATCTGCTGGAAGAAGCGGACCAGGGCGACGGCGTTCTGCCGGTAGAGGCGCTGGCCGGACGGGCTGCGTTCCGCGACGAGCAGCCCCTGCTCCTCGTAGTAGCGCACGGCGCGCACCGAGACGCCGGCACCCCGTGCCACCTCACCGATGCGGATCAGCCGCTCGGTCGCGGCCTCTGCGACGGTCATGGTGACTCCTCTCACGCGGGCCCCGACGACGAGCACTTGCCCCTGACGTCAACGTCAGGTTTTAGCGTACCGGGCATGGATGTGCACAACTCAGTAGCCCTCGTCACCGGAGCCAACCGCGGCCTGGGCCGCGCCTTCGCCCAGCGCCTGCTCGAACGGGGCGCGCGCAAGGTCTACGCGACGGCCCGCCGACCGGAGACCGTGGACCTGCCCGGGGTCGAGGTGCTGGCCCTCGACATCGTCGATCCCGCCTCCGTGAGGGCCGCGGCCGAAGCCGCCCCGGACGTCTCGCTGCTGGTCAACAACGCGGGGATCCAGACGGGGACCGACCTGGTGACCGGTCCCCTGGACGCGGTGCGGCACGAGCTGGAGACCAACGTGCTCGGCCACCTCGCGATGATCCGGGAGTTCGCGCCGGTGCTCGCCGGGAACGGCGGGGGCGCGATCGTCAACGTCCTCTCCGCGATGTCGTGGTTCGGCGGCAAGGGCGCCAACGCCTACCACCTCACCAAGGCCGCCGCCTGGGCCATGACCAACGGCGTCCGCCTGGAGCTGGCCGAGCAGGGCACGCTCGTGACAGCGGTGCACCTCGGCCTGGCCGACACCGACATGGCCGCGGGCTGGCCGGTGGACAAGTTGGCGCCGTCGGACCTGGCCGACGCGGCGCTCGACGGTGTCGAGGCGGACTCGGCCGAGGTCCTGGCCGACCAGTGGAGTCGGGACGTCAAGTCCCGGCTGCCGCTGGCGCCGGAGGAGTTCAACGCCGCGATGGACCGCGCCCTGGCGGCGCTGACGGCGGCCTGAGGGGCGCACCGGCCCCGGTC
>NZ_JBFAAX010001212.1:0-1528 GCF_040639995.1 Actinosynnema sp. NPDC023658
GTCGTCCCCGCGGCGGCGGCGCCGGCGGCAGCTCCGGTGACGGCTCCCGCAGCGGCGTCCGCAGGGCCCCCCGTGGCGGCGTCCGGGGCGAACGCCCCGGCCGGCCGGGTGCACGCGCGGCCGGTGCCCCGGGTTCCGCTCCTGATCGACGGGGTGCGGCTGGCGCCGGAGCAGATCAGCCGGTTCGACGGCAAGCCGCTCTACCTCTTCGCGGACCAGCGGACGCCGGACCTGCTGGTCGGCTACACGGACGAGAGCAGGGCGAAGTCGGAGGTCGCGCGCCGCGAGGCGGCCGTGACGCCGTTGTCGGCCGGGCAGTCCGTCGTCGTCTACTCCGGCGACGAGGGGCACGACGACTCGCAGGCCATCCAGTCCGGCTGGAGCGTGAACAACCTGGTCGCCGTCGCGCGGGGCTGCGGGGTGTTCGGCTGCGCCGGCAACTGGAACGACGTGATCTCCTCGGCCCTGATGAACGGCAACGCCAACTTCTACGCCGACCCGAACTTCGGCGGCGGGTGGCTGAACGCCTGGGGCGGCAACTGGCGGTTCAACATGTCGACCTACGGGTTCGACAACATCGTCAGCTCGGTCAACGTCTGGTGGTGAGCCCCCGCGGACACGTGAGTCCGTGAGTCCGTGAGCGGTGGGGTGTCCGGGGAAGCCCGGCGCCCCACCGGTCACCGCTCGACGAAGCCGGGCACCTCGCGCACCGGCACGCCGATCTCCAGCATCGCCGCGGAGTAGCGCCGGAACGCCCGCGACGCCTCGCCGTGCCGACCCGCCTCCGCGAGGCTCGCGACCAGGTCCCGGTGCGCCTGCTCGTCGTAGGGGTCGACCGACAGGATGCGCAGCAGGTGGCGCACGACCTCGTCCACCTCGCCCGCGCGCCGGCCCAGCTCGACCAGCATCCGCAGCACGCGCAGGTGCGTGGCGCGGGCCTCCTCGCGCAGCGGCCGGGCCCAGTCCGGGTACGGGTCGTCGGCGAAGACCTCGCCGCTGCACGCGTGGTCCGCGGCGGTCAGCACCGCCCACGCGTCGGCCGCCTCACCCCGTTCCCGCAGCCGCGCCCCGTACCGGGCCTGGGCGAACAGGTCCTCGACGTCCACGGTGAGCCGGCCGAGGTCGACCGCGATGTCCTTCTGGCTGGCCACGACGAAGTGGTCCGGCGGCGCCCGCCGGTCCGGGTCGAGCACGGCGCGCAGCGTGGACAGCGCCACCGCCAACCGGTGCGCCACCTTCTGCCGCTCGTCACGGGCGACCGGCCCCCACAGCAGGTCTGCCAGCTCGTCGCGGGACACCGGGTTGCCGCGTCGGGCGATCAGCACGCGCAGCAGGTCGCGCGCCTTCCTGGACTGCCACGCGCGCGGGGGCAGCGGCTGGTCGTCCACGAGCACGGTGAAGCCGCCGAGCACGCGGACCTCCACCCGGCCGGGCGAGCCGGGGCGCACCGCCGTCGCGGCCGGCACCCCGGCGGCGGCCAGTCGGGATTCCGCCAACCGGCCGTTGAGCCGCAGGTCGCCGTCGTCAC
>NZ_JBFAAX010001213.1:0-1528 GCF_040639995.1 Actinosynnema sp. NPDC023658
CTCCCGGGGGCTCATGGGCCATCGTGGTCGCGGCTGCCCTGGGTGATCGGCCGCGGAGCGCGGTCACGCGGCGCGGAACCGGACGTGCCGGTGGTCACGGGCTCGGCTAGCATTCGTCGCCAACCGGTTGAAACACCAGCCGCTCAGGTCGTTGGCAAGCGCGGGGGCCTGTCCGGTGCCGTGGACGTCGTCCCGCCTGTGACACGGGGAGGCGTGCGCACGTGGTCGAGTGGTCGGCGCAGCGGTTGTTCCCCGGTGACGACGCGACGAGCGCCGCGCACCGCGCCCACGACTGGGCGTCCACCCCGCTGGGCGCGGTGGCGTCCTGGCCGGTGGAGCTGCGCACGGCGATCCGCACGGTCATGCCGTCCCGGGTGCCGATGCTGCTGTGGTGGGGGCCGCGGCTGGTGCAGATCTTCAACCACGCCTACACCCCGGTGCTGGGCGGGAAGTACCCGCGGGCGATCGGCCAGCCCGGCGCCGAGTGCTGGGCCGAGGTATGGGACGAGCTGGAGCCGCTGGCCAGGCAGGCGCTGGACGAGGGCGTGTCGACGTACTCGGAGAACCAGCTGCTGTTCCTGCACCGGCACGGTTACCGCGAGGAGACGTACTGGACGTTCTCCTACAGCCCGGTGCGCGCCGAGGACGGCGCGGTGGCCGGGATCTTCGTGGCCACCACCGACGTGACGGCGAGGGTGCTGGGCGAGCGCAGGCTGGAGACGTTGCGGCAGCTCGGCACCCTGTCGATCGCGGAGGCCGACACGGCCGCGGACGTCTGCCGCGCGGCGGTGAAGGTGCTGGCGGGCAGTTCGGCGGACCTGCCGCGGGTGGCCGCCTACCTGCGCACGGGTGACGGTGAGCCGGCGCTGGTGGCGTCTACGGGTGCGGGGGCCGAGATCCCGGCGGACGTGGTGGCGCGGGTGGTCCTCACCGGGCAGTCGGAGGTGATCGGGCGGGACGAGGCGCTGGTGGTGCCGCTGACGGCGGGTGCCCGCGGCACGTGGGGCGCGCTGGTGGTGGGGCTGAGCCCGTTCCGCAGCTTCGACCAGCCCTACGCCTCGTTCGTGGACCTGGTGCGGGCGGGTGTGGCGACCGCGGTGGAGGACACCGTCGCCTACGAGTCCGAACGCGACCGCGCCAGGGCGTTGGCCGAGCTGGACGCGGCGAAGACCCGGTTCTTCCAGAACATCAGCCACGAGTTCCGCACGCCGTTGACGTTGCTGCTCGCGCCGCTGGGCACGTTGCTGGAGGAGCACTCCGGCGCGTTGCCCGAGGGTCAGCGGGAGGCGCTGGCGGCGGCGCAGCGGGCGGCTCTGCGGCTGCGCCGCCTGGTGGACGCGCTGCTGGACGTGGCCCGCGCCGAGGCCGACCACCTGCACCTGCGGCTGGAACCGACCGACGTGGCCGAGGTGACCGCGGACTGCGCCGCCATGTTCCGGGCCGCCGCCGAGGAGCTGGGCCTGGAGCTGGTGGTCGACGCGTCGGGCGACACGGTGTGGCTGGACCAGGAGATGTGGGCGCGGATCGT
>NZ_JBFAAX010001214.1:0-1528 GCF_040639995.1 Actinosynnema sp. NPDC023658
CGGGGTGACCATCCCGTCGGTGGTCCTGGTCGTGCTCGGCTCGCTCGTCACGGCGGTGTTCCCGGTCGTGGTGGCGAGGCGTGCGTGGAAGGAACGCCCGAGGAGCCCGTTCGACGGAAGGTGAGGAGGGCTCCTTCTATCGTGGACGGGTGAGCACCGCCCTGGCCCGAGAACGACGCCTCACCGAACTGCGCGAGTTCCTGCGCAGCCGCCGCGAGCGGCTGGCGCCCGCCGACGTCGGGCTCCCCGACGCCGGGCGGCGGCGCACGCCGGGGTTGCGGCGCGAAGAGGTCGCGGTGCTGGCCGGGGTGGGGGTGTCCTGGTACACGTGGCTCGAACAGGGCCGCGACATCAAGGTCTCCGGCGACGTCCTGGACGCGGTCGCGCGGGCCCTGCTGCTCGACGAGGCCGGTCGCGTCCACCTGTACCGGCTCGCGGGCCTCAACCCGCCCCAGCCCGCGGTGGAACCCTCCGCGCCGGTCTCGCCGCGGGTGCACCGGTTGTTGGCGGCGTGGGCACCGCGGCCGGGCTACGTCCGCGACCGGCACTGGAACTTCGTCGTCGTGAACGAGGCCGCGCGGGTGGTCTTCGGCTACGGCGACACCGACCACAACTGCCTGGTCTCGTTCTTCACCAACACCCGGTACCGGACCGCGCACCGGCACTGGGACGAGACGGCCCCGGAGGTGGTCGCCGGGTTCCGCGCCGACGCCGCCCGCTACCCCGACGACGCGGAGTTCGACCGCATCGCCGCGGACCTGGCCCTGGTCAGCCCCGAGTTCGCCGCCCTGTGGGCCCGGCACGACGCCGCGGAGCACACCAGCGCGGTCAAGGCCGTCGACCACCCCGCGATCGGGCCGATGCTGTTCGACGCGACCCTGCTCCCGCTGCCCGAGCACCCCGGACACCACCTGGTCCTGCACGACCCGCGCCCCGGCACCGACACCGCCGAACGACTCGAACGGCTGATGCGCACGCATCCTGGTGGTGGCACTCCCACCATGAACTGACACTGCCTACCCGTTCGCGGTGCTCGCAGGATCGTGGTCATGACGAACAGCCCACAGGTCCAGGCGATCACCGTCCCCCGCTTCGGTGACGCGGAGGTGCTGCGCTTCGCCGGGCTCGACACCCCGGAACCCGGCCCCGGCCAGGTCTCCATCGACGTGACGCACGCGGGGGCGAACTTCGCGGAGGTCCTCTACCGGCGTGGCGTGGTCGACGTGCCGCTGCCGTTCGTGCCGGGCATCGAGGTCTCCGGCCGCGTCCGCGCCCTCGGTCCCGGGGTCGACGGGCTGCGGGTCGGTCAACCGGTCGCGGCGCTGACCATCGTGGACAGCGGCGGGTACGCCGAGGTGGTCGTCACCTCGGCGCACCTGGTGGCCCCGCTCGACGAGCACGACCTGGCGCCGGACCTCGCCGCCGCGCTGCCGTCCAACAGCACCACCGCGTTCCTGGTGCTCGACCGGGTGGCCCGGATCGAGCCGGGCGAGAGCGTGCTCGTCCACGCCGCCGCCGGAGGGGTGGG
>NZ_JBFAAX010001215.1:0-1523 GCF_040639995.1 Actinosynnema sp. NPDC023658
ACGAACGCGGGGGCGTTACTGGACAGTAACGGGTAACACGGGGTGATGTCAGCCCCCGTTCAGCCGCCGCGCGCCTCGTGCTCCAGGGCGAGGCGCACGGCCGTGCGGCCGATCTCCTCGTGCGGCAGGTGCACGGTGGTCAGGTCGAGGTCGTTGGACGGCGGGAGGTCGTCGAACCCGACCATCGACACGTCGTCCGGCACCTTCAGCCCGTGCTCGGTGAGCGCCTTGTGCGCGCCGCCCGCGATGAGGTCGTTGACGGCGAAGACCGCGGTGAAGTCGCGGGGACCGGCGGCCAGCCGTTCGCGCATCATCCGGTAGCCCTCGTGCCACTCCATCGTGCCCTCGACCTCCAGCGCCGGGTCGTGCGGCACGTGGTGCGCCTCCAGCGCCCGCCGGTAGCCGGCCAACCGGCCGTCGGCGGTGGTGTAACCGGGTCGGCTGCCCAGGCACAGGATCCGCCGGTGGCCCGCCGACAGCAGGTGGCTGGTCGCGGCGAACGCGCCACCGGCGTTGTCGTAGTCCACGACGATCGCGGGCACGTCCGGGCCGAGCGACGGCCGCCCGCACAGCACCAGGCGGGAGCCGATGCCGGACAGGCTGTGCGCGTACTGGCTCATCCGCTCGCGGTAGCGCTCGTCGATCACCACGTTGCCGACCAGGATCACCGCTTCGGTGTGCTGCTCCAGCATGAACTTGACCATGGCCAGCTCGCGCTCCGGATCACCGCCGGTGGTGCCGATCAGGCACAGCCTGCCCTCCGCCGCGGCCTGCGTCTCGACGCCCTGCGCGACGTGCGCGTAGTGCGGCGAGATCACCGAGTTCAGCGCCATGGCGACGCTCTTGCTCGACGCGCCGGCCAGCGCCCTGGCGTGGGCGTTGGCCACGTAGTCCAGTTCCTCGACCGCGCGCAGCACGCGCTTGCGGGTGGCGGGCGACGCCGGGTAGCTGCCGGTCAGGATCCGGGACACGGTGGCGACCGACACCCCGGCCCGGTCGGCCACCTCGCGGATCGTGGACCGCCGGCGGCCCTCCGCGGGCTCGCTCGCCTTGCGCACCATCTCCACCCCGTCCGGTGCAACGTTTCCGGGAAACGGTTACAGAAACCGCCTGCCGCAGGGTATCAACCCGCCGGCCACCGCACCGGCGTGCCGCCACCGACGGGGTGTCGCGCGTAACCGGGTTCGGCGCCCAGCGCCAGCTCGACCCGTTCCCCGCCGGGGAACACCACCGTCACCCGCTCGCCGTCCACGGCGACCTCGAACGCCTCACCGAGCGCGTCGGGCTCGACGCGGTCACCGGTGAGCACGACCAACGAGACGTGCACGGCACTGCCGCCGGGGTGCTCCGTCGCGGTCAGGTACGGGGTGGCCGAGCACACCCCGAAGGCGTTGGCGTCCACCGCGGTGTCCACTGCGGCGTCACGGAAGCCGTGCAGCCCGAGCACCACGCTGACCAACCCGTCCGGCCGGCCCGCCGACGCCCACCGCGAACCGCTGCGGACGACCGGCGGACGTGCGCCG
>NZ_JBFAAX010001216.1:0-1517 GCF_040639995.1 Actinosynnema sp. NPDC023658
GAGCACCCCGTACAGGTCGGCGAAGACCTCCGGCAGCCAGGTGTCCCAGGCGTCGCGCCGGGCCTCGGGCAGGGTGGCGAACACCGGTCGGGTGAGCGCGCGGACCGTGCTGAGCAGGCCGAAGTCGCGTTCCACCGCGTGACCGACCTCGTGCGCGACCACGACCGCGTCGGGCAGGTGCACGAGCTGGTACCAGGGCAGGCCGATGACCGGGATCGGCAGCCTGGTGACCACGGCGAGGAAGTCGGTGGTGTCCAGGGCGTCCGGGACGTCCTCGACCGCGAACGGCGTCTCCCGCAGGTGGGTGAACGGGCTGAACTCGCCGCTGAGGTGCACCAGCGGCGCCTCGCGGTCCCGGTCCGCGGCGGCGGGCGCGTAGCAGAGCCAGGCGAACTCGTCGACGGCGGTGAGGAACGGCCGGTACCAGTCGACGTACCGCAGGGTCAGCTTCGAGCGGTAGAAGTCCCACAGCCGGTGCACTTCGAGCATCCGCAGCTGGAGCCGGCGGCACTCGCGCAGCACGTCGTCACCGTCGGCCGCGACGGCGTCCAGCTCCGCGCCGATCCGGTCGACCACCCCGGCCAGCCGCTCGGTGAGCCGGACGACCTGCGTGCGGTGCTTGCGCAGGGTCCGCCCGGGTTCGGTCTCGCCGCGCCAGCGGGCGAAGTCGGCGCCGATGCCGGCCAGCTTGTGCCGCAGCTCGGCCACCTTGCGGTCAGCGGTGGTCATGGCCGTTCTCCGGGTCCGGCACCGGCCGCAGCCAGGGCAGGTGCGTGTGCAGCGCGACGCCGGCGGACGGCAGCACCTCGTCGAGCCCGGTCGCGTGCCGCGCGGGCGCGCGCAGGCGGGTGGCCACCTCGCCCAGCGAGCGGCCCGCCGCGATCGACCCGATCAGGGCGTCGCACAGCTCGTACCCGCCGTCGCCGGCCAGTCCCGTGCCCAGCACGCCCGCGCAGCGGCCGAGGGCGAACAGGTCGCCGGCGAAGGCGTTGCGCAGCATCAGGTAGGAGATCGCGTCCTCCGAGCCCCACGGGCGGTTCACGTCGAGCACCACGAGCGGTCGGTCCCCGTCGCACGGCACGGCGGCGAGGACCCGGTCGAGCGCCGTCACCGGGATCTCCCGGGCGGCGGGCGCGGTGGCGAACGCCTCGGTCGCCCAGCCGCCCGCCGGGAACGTGAGCGCGACGCCGCCGCCCGACTCGCGCAGCCCGCCGGACAGGTGCACCACCACCGGTGGTCGTCCGGCGCGCACCGCGCGGGCGACGGTGTCGGCCAGGCGGTCCGGGGTGGGGTTGTCGACCGACGCCACGGCGAACCCGTGACCGGCGTACAGGCGTGCCAGGTCGACGCCCGCGCCGAGGTGCCCGCGGGCGGAGCTGATCTGCCACGACCCGCTCGGCTGGGCCAGCACCACCAGCGGCCTGCCGGGCCGGGCGAGGTCGCGCTGCAACCGGTCGAGCAGGTCCGCGCTCCGGCCGAGCCCGCGCGACTCGCGGTAGCGCAGCACGGCGTCCTCG
>NZ_JBFAAX010001217.1:0-1514 GCF_040639995.1 Actinosynnema sp. NPDC023658
GCTCGTCGTAGATAGGTGTGCTGCTCATGGAAGATCCTCTACCCCGTTTGGACGGAAGTTACACGCGTGTTCTTCGGCGCGCGCGATCAGGGTGACCTGCCGCACAACTCCTCGTACTTCCGATAGACGGATGTCCTAGTAATCTGGTCGCAGTTCCGCGCTGCCGAAGGAGCCAGTCGTGACCGCAACGCCGCTGCACACCCCGCTGCACCCGGTCCGCTTCGTGACCGCGGCCAGCCTGTTCGACGGCCACGATGCCGCGATCAACATCATGCGCCGGATCCTCCAGTCCCAGGGCGTGGAGGTGGTGCACCTGGGGCACAACCGGTCGGTGCGCGAGGTCGTCGCCGCGGCCGTGCAGGAGGACGTGCAGGGCATCGCGATCAGCGCCTACCAGGGCGGGCACGTCGAGTACTTCACCTACCTGGTGGAACTGCTGGCCGAGCGCGGCGCGGGGCACATCAAGGTGTTCGGCGGCGGTGGCGGCGTCATCGTGCCCGAGGAGATCGAGCTGCTGCACTCGCGCGGCGTGGCGCGGATCTTCTCGCCGGCCGACGGGCAGGAGCTGGGCCTCGCCCGCATGATCAACACGATGGTGGAGGCCTGCGACCACCCGCTGACCGAGCGCCCGCCGTCGTCGTGGGACGGGCTGTTCACCGGCGGCGAGGACGTGCTGGCGCGGGCGATCACGCTCATCGAGGCCGGTGTGCTGCCCGGTGACGTGCGGGAACGGGTGGTGCGCGCGGCGGCGGAGCGCCCGGTGCCGGTGCTGGGCATCACGGGCACCGGTGGCTCGGGCAAGTCGTCGCTGACCGACGAGCTGGTGCGCCGGTTCCGGCTCGACCAGCAGGACAAGCTGCGGGTCGCGGTGCTGGCGGTCGACCCGACCCGCCGCCGGGGCGGTGGCGCGCTGCTGGGCGACCGGATCCGGATGAACTGCCTGGACGGCGACCGGGTGTTCTTCCGGTCGCTGGCCACCCGCAAGGCGGGCTCGGAGGTGCCGGAGGGCCTGTCGGACGCGATCCTGGCCTGCAAGGCGGCGGGGTTCGACCTGATCGTGGTGGAGACGCCCGGCATCGGGCAGGGCGACGCGGCGATCGTGCCGTTCGTGGACCTCTCGCTGTACGTGATGACGCCGGAGTTCGGCGCCGCGTCGCAGCTGGAGAAGATCGACATGCTGGACTTCGCCGACGCGGTGGCGATCAACAAGTTCGAGCGCCGCGGCGCGGAGGACGCGCGTCGTGACGTGGCCCGGCAGCTGGTGCGCAACAGGGAGGCGTTCGGGGCGTCGTGGGAGGACATGCCGGTGTTCGGCACGTCCGCGGCGACGTTCAACGACGACGGCGTGACGTCGTTGTACCAGCACCTGCGCGGGGAGCTGGCGCAGCGCGGGCTGGACGTGGTGGAAGGCGCGCTGCCGGTCGTGTCGGGTCGGGTGTCGACGTCGGCGGCCACGGTGGTGCCCGCGACGCGGGTGCGGTACCTGGCCGAGATCGCGGAGACCGTTCGCGGCT
>NZ_JBFAAX010001218.1:0-1509 GCF_040639995.1 Actinosynnema sp. NPDC023658
CGTCGACCGACGCGGGGAGGCCGAGGTCGGAAGCGTTGTGGGGGGCCAGGGTCACCGGCGGGCACCAGTGGCGGGGGAACGCACTGTGAAGTCCTCCGAGGGGTGGGATCGCTGCACCGCACTCGGTGGGTAACCGGTCTGGCAGCCTGTGGCGTCACGACCGCGGTGTCGCCGACGTGCGACTTTACCCGCACTTCACCGGCCCGTCGCGCCACCGTGATCCCAAGTGGGTGGTGTCACACACGGTCACGGTGCCCTCTCCGGCCTTGTGGCCCGCATGCGCGGGCGTTGCCGCGCACGCCCCTATGATCGTCTACAATGGACAGTTCGCGGATCGCAGGTGCCCGTCCGCCACCGTGTCGCTCGCCGGTGGAGAGCCCCGTCGTGACGGGGTGATCAGGCGGATTTTGTCCCGAAAGCCCCTCCCCTCGGCACGAGTGGTGATAGGCAGGTCACTCGCGCCACGACGGCGCGCGTGACAGGGGGAACTGCCATGTTGAGACGAACCGTGCTCCGACTGCCGCTGGTCGCCGCGGTGGCCATGGGTGCGCTGGCCGCCACCGCGCCCGCGCAGGCCCAGCCGAGCGCGCTGCACGCCCCGGGGGATGTCCACTTCGCCACGACCGCCACCCGCGGCGACGTGGCGCACACGATCCGCCGCAACGACGGGTCCTGGTACCCGTTCGCCACCGTGCCCTACGCACCCATCGCCCACTTCTCGGGCGTCCTCGCGTCGGTCATCGTCGGCGACGAAGAGCACCTGATGCAGCAGTACTACTACGGCGTCGGTGCGTACTACCGAGGACTCCGGTACGTGATCCGGCACGCGGACGGTTCGTGGACGGAGGCCGCGTCGCCGCCGGACGCCACCGGCTCGACGACCTTCGCCCTCACAGCCGTCGGTGGTGAGTTGCACCGGGTGCGTAGGGCCGACGGCGGTCCGATCGAGCACACGGCGAGGCACGCCGACGGCACGTGGTCGAGCCCGACCGTCGTCGCCGCCCAGTCCCCCGGGGACAGCAGCCTCGCGGTCGCGGCAGACGGCGGTGTGCTGCGCGTGTTCGTCGTGGACCGCGCCAACGGCACGGCGCTGTCGTCGTTCGTCCGACGCACCGACGGCACCTGGGGGCAGGCCTCCGCCGTGCCGTTCGCCCCGGCCGCCGGGGTGACCGCGACCAGCGTGGACGTCGCCCAAGTCGGCGCGGAACTGCACGCCGCGGTGATCGGCAGCGACGGCGCGGTCTACCACGCCGCGCTCGGCTCGACCGGCTGGACCCAGTTTCGGGACATCTCCTCGCAGACGGGCGCGCCGGGCGATTTCGTGAACGACGTCGCGGTCACGGCGTCGCGCGGCACCCTGCACCTCGCGGTCGTCACCCGCGAGAACCGGCTGCTGCACACGATCCGACTCGCCGACGGCCGCTGGTTGCCGTTCGGCGACGTGAAGCAGGCAACCGGGTCGAACGTCCTCGCGGGTGCGATCTCGATCGCCGGCAGCTGAGCCGCGGT
>NZ_JBFAAX010001219.1:0-1508 GCF_040639995.1 Actinosynnema sp. NPDC023658
CGAGCACCTGGTCGAGCTGGGCAACGACGGTCTGGTGGTCAACGGCACCACCGGTGAGAGCCCCACCACCACCGACGTCCGCACGGTCGAGGTCGTGGTGCTCGTCGTGATGGCCACCGGGCTGGTGCTCCTCGTCGCGGCGGCCACCCCGTCGGCGGCGCGCGACGTGCCCCAGGGCGCGGGCATCGTCCTGTTCGGACTCCCGCTGGTGGCGCTCGTGCCGGCGCAGCGCAGGGTCGGCGGCGTCGTGCCGCGGGCCGCGTCGGCGGGCCTGGCGTTCGCCGTCGTGGCCATGACCAGCCGCACCATCGCGGACGAACCGCTCCTCACCCTCCCGCTGTACCCGCTGGCGTGGCTGATGGTCGCCGCCGCGCTCGTCGGCCAGTCCTACCTCGCGCTGGCCCTGCGCCGCGGCTCGGCCACCTCCACCGTGGCCACCATGGACGCCACCACCGTCGTGCTCACCTCCGTCGTCGGCATCGCCGCCCTCGGTGACCGGATCACCCCCGGCCGCGAGTGGTGGGTCGCGCTCGGCGTCGCGCTCGTCGTGTCCGGCGTGCTGCTGCTCGGCTACGCCGACCGGTTCGCGAAGACCACCACCGGGGTGGCCGGATGACCACCGCCAGCGTGTCGCTCGACCTGGACAACCTCTGGGCCTACCTCAAGACCCACGGCGATCCCGGGTGGGAACGCCGACCCAGCTTCCTGCCCACCGCCGTGCCGCGCCTGCTGGAAGCGTTCGGCGCGCACGGCCTCACCACGACCGTCTTCGTCGTCGGCGCGGACGTCGAGCGCGAGGACGGCGCGCGGGCCGTCTCCGAGATCACCGCCGCCGGGCACGAGGTCGCCAACCACTCCTACGGCCACGAACCCTGGCTGCACCGCTACACCCGCGACCGCCTCGAAGCCGAGCTGGCCCGCACCGAGGACGCCATCGTCGCCGCCGGTGCGCCCCGCCCGACCGGCTTCCGCGGCCCCGGCTACAGCGTCACGCGCGACCTGCTCGAACTGCTCGTCGAACGCGGCTACCGCTACGACGCCAGCACCCTGCCCACCTGGATCGGCCCGCTCGCCCGCGCCTACCACAACCGCACCGCCCCGACCGGCGGCGAGCGCGACCTGTTCGGCGGCTTCTCCCGCGTCCGCGCGCCCAACGCCGCCTACCGCTGGCGCCTCCGTGGGGGCGGCCTGGTCGAGCTGCCGGTCACCACCATGCCGCTGCTGCGCGTCCCCATCCACGGCTCCTACCTGCTCCAGCTCCACCAGGTGTCGCCGCGACTGGCCCGCGCGCACTTCTCCACCGCGCTGCGGCTGTGCCGGGCGCTCGGCGTGCAGCCGTCGCTGCTGCTGCACCCCACCGACGTGCTCGGCTCGGCCGAGGCGCCCGGCATGGAGTTCTTCCCCGGCATGGCCGTGCCCGGCGCCCGGAAGGTCGAGTTCCTGGGCTGGGTGCTCGGCGCGCTGCGCGCCCACTTCGACGTGGTCGGCACCGGCGAGCACGTCGAGCG
>NZ_JBFAAX010001220.1:0-1506 GCF_040639995.1 Actinosynnema sp. NPDC023658
GTGTTCGTCGGCGGCGGTGGCGCGGACGGGGTGCGGCGGTGCGTGCGGTCGGGCGCCCGGCGGGTCGTGGTGGCGACCCCGGACCTGGACCGCGTCCTGCCCGCGCGGGACGCGCTGCTGGAGGCCGGGTACGAGGTCGAGGGCAGTCAGCTGGCCGCGGCACGGCTGACCGGCGGGACGTTGCTGGCCACCAACCCGGTGACCGTGGTGTGGGGGAGGAAGAAGGCGTGATCGGTGTGTTCGCCGCCGGTGAGCGCGGGCGGCGGGCCGCGGTCGAGCTGGCCGGGTTCCTCGGTCCGGACGCGGTGGTGCCGGACGGGCCGGTCGGGCCCGCGTTGCGCGCGTTGTGGCCGCGGCTGGGGTCGGCGGTGTTCTTCCTCGGCACGGAGGCGACGGTGCGGCTGGTCGCGCCGCTGCTGCGCGACGAGCGCGCCGACCCGGGCGTGGTGTGCGTGGACGGCGGGTTCGCCGTGGCGCTGCTGGGCGGCGCGGACGCGTTGGCGGAACGGGTGGCCGACGTGCTCGGCGCGCAGGCCGTGACCACGTCGGCGTCGGTCGACTCGCCGCTGGACGAGCTGGTGGAGCTGCTGGACGCCACGGTCGAGGGCGACCTGGCCGGGTGCGGCGAGGCGGTGCGGTCCGGCGAGCCGGTGGTGCTGGCCAACCCGCTCGGCTTCCCGTTGCCCGCGCTGCCCGACAACGTGGTGGCCTCACCGGCGACCCCGACCCCCGCAGCGCGCTCGCACGGGACGGCGTGGACCGTGCTGGTGGACGACCGGGTGCCCAAGGGGCCCCTGCACGACCGCGTGGTGCGGGTCGTGCCGCGCACGCTGGTCGTGGGCGTCGGGTCGAGCACGGGGGTGGCCGCGTCGGCGGTGTCGGCGGCGCTGGCTCGGTTGGAGGAGGACCGCGGGCTGGACCTGCGCGCCGTGCGGGCGTTCGCCACGCTGGACCGCAAGGTGGCCGAGCAGGGCATCGCGGACGCGGTGGAGGACTGGGGCTTCTGGCACGACTCGACCACCGCGCCGCTGCTGGCCTACCCGGGCGAGGAGCTGGCGGTGATCCCGGTGCCGAACCCGGCGGAGCTGGCCATCGGCATCCCGAGCGTGGCCGAGGCGGCGGCGTTGCGCGGCGCGGTGGAGCTGTCCGGCGGCGGGCGGGTGGAGATCGCGGCGGAGAAGGTCAAGGGCACCGGCGTGACCGTGGCCGCCGCGCGGGGGCTGCCGCGCGGCCGGCTGGCGCTGGTGGGCCTCGGCCCGGGGGATGCCCCCGAGCCCCCGCCGCGGGCCGGGGCCGAGCTGCGGCGGGCGTCGGTCGTGGTGGGCAGCGCCGAGTGCGTGGAGCAGGTGCGGCACCTGCTGCGGCCCGGCACGCGGGTGCGGCCGGACGGCGCCGTGCGGCTGGCCGAGGCGGGCGCGGCGGTGGCGTTCGTGGAGGCGGGTGCGGGACCGGTTGTTTCCGGGCCGATTCACGCGGATGTCATCCGTGTGACGGGTGTCACTCGTC
>NZ_JBFAAX010001221.1:0-1505 GCF_040639995.1 Actinosynnema sp. NPDC023658
CGGGCCGCAGGTCGTGGCGCGGCGCGCCCGACGCCTCGGCGTTCCCGCGGGCGGCGTGGACCCGGGCGGTGACGCGGGTGGTGCGCGACTCCCCCTCCGAGGCGTTCGGCTACACCGACCCGCGCGGGCGGCCCGAGCTGCGCCGGGCGTTGGCCGGCTACCTGGCCCGCGTGCGCGGCGTCCGGGTCGACCCGGGGCACCTGGTCGTCTGCTCCGGCTACACCCAGGCGCTGAACCTGGTGACCGCCGTGCTGGCCGGGCGCGGTGCGCGGACCGCCGCCGTGGAGGACCCCGCCATGCCCGACCACGTCGCGATCGTCGCCGGACGGCTGCGGGTGCTCGACGCGCCCGTGGACGCGGAGGGCATGGTCCTGGACGGCGTGACCGGGGCGGACCTGCTGATCTGCACGCCCGCGCACCAGTTCCCGACGGGTGTGAGCATGTCGCCGGAACGTCGGGCCCGCCTGCTGTCGATGGCGCGCGACACGTGGGTCGTGGAGGACGACTACGACGGCGAGTTCCGCTACGACCGCCGACCGGTGGGCGCGCTCCAGCCGCACGCGCCCGACCGGGTGATCTACGTCGGGTCCACCAGCAAGTCGCTCGGCCCGGCGGTCCGCCTGGGCTGGATCGCCTGCCCGCCCGCGCTCCTCGACGACCTGGCGGAGGCCAAGCGGCTGGCCGATCGCCAGACCTCGCCGCTGGACCAGCTCGCGCTGACCGAGCTGATCGAGTCCGGCGGCTACGACCGGCACCTCAGGTCGTCACGGCTGGCGTACCGGCGCAGGCGTGACGACCTCGTGCGCGCCGTGGCCGACCGGCTGCCCGACGCCGAGGTCGTGGGGATCGCGGCGGGGCTGCACGCCATCCTGCGCCTGCCACCCGCGCGGGAACTGGACTTCGCCGTCCGGCTGCGCTCGGCCTCGGTGCGGGTGCCGGCGCTGGACGGGTACACCCGGTCGGACACGTCCCACCCCGTCGGTCTGGTGGTCGGGTACGCCACGCCGCCGGGTCACGCCTACTCCGCCGCGGTCGGCGCACTGCTCGACGCGCTGAGGTGACCTGCCCTGCCTCGCACCGCCACGCGCGACCGCCGGAACGACCGCGCTCCACGCCGGTTCCCGGTCGCGCCGCATCGGGTCCGTGCGCAGGAGGGCTGCACGCCGCGACCGCGACACCCGAGAGGTCGATCCGGCACGCCCGGCGGCCACTCTCCGTCCACCCGGCACAGCACCACCCGTTGCGGCGGAAGGCGGGTCACCACCCGGCGGTGCTCGCGGGGAACTCCTCCGTGCCCAGCACCCCGAGCAGCTCCACCCGCTCGCGGGACTCGGCGTCGGCCGGGGTGAGCACCAGCAGCTGCTGGCTCAGGTCGGGCGTGACCAGGGTTTCGCAGTCCAGCCGCAGGCGGCCCGCGCGCGGGTGCAGCAGGGTCTTGACGGCGACGCGCCGGACCGCCACCTCGTGCTCGGCCCAGAGCCGCCGGAAGTCGGCGCTCGCGACGC
>NZ_JBFAAX010001222.1:0-1504 GCF_040639995.1 Actinosynnema sp. NPDC023658
AACACGCTCACCCACCTTAAAAAGGTCAACACCCACACCTACGTCTTCACGCGCGACGAGCTCCCCAACAACAAGTCGCCGACCTGGGGCGCGCGGGGGCCCGATGCGGTCCGGGCGCTGTCCGCGAGTCCAGGAACAGCATCACCGTCTCGCTCGGAAGGTGTGCCATGAGAACGCGCTCATTGGTGAGCAGTGTGTTGGTCGCGGTGCTGGCCGCGTTGTCCCTGATCGTGCCGCAGGCGTCGGCTGCCACGCCGACGAGGATCATGGCGCTGGGCGACTCGATCACCGGGTCGCCGGGGTGCTGGCGGGCTCTGCTGTGGCAGCACCTGCGCAACACCGGCTACACCGACGTCGACTTCGTCGGCACGCTGCCCGCGCCGGGCTGCGGGTTCGCCTACGACGGGGAGAACGAGGGTCACGGCGGCTACCTCGCCACCAACATCGCCAACCAGAACCAGCTGCCGGGCTGGCTGTCGGCAACCCGCCCCGACGTGGTGCTGATGCACCTGGGCACCAACGACGTGTGGAGCAACATCCCCGCGAGCACGATCCTGTCCGCCTACACCAAGCTGCTGGGGCAGATGCGGGCGAGCAACCCGTCGATGAAGGTGCTCGTCGCGCAGATCCTGCCGATGACCCCGTCCAACTGCTCGGCCTGCTACCAGCGCGTGGTCGACCTCAACAACGCCATCCCCGGCTGGGCCGCGGCGAACACGACGGCCCAGTCACCGATCACCGTGGTGGACCAGTGGAGCGGCTTCAACAGCTACTCCGACACGTCCGACGGCGTGCACCCCAACGACACCGGCATCCGCAAGATCGAGGCGCGTTGGTACCCGGCCCTGACCGCCGCGCTCACGCCGAGCAGCGTCCCGACCAGCAACACCTACGTGGGGCAGCAGTCCGGCCGCTGCCTGGACGTCTCCGGCGCGAGCCAGGCCAACGGGGCGCTGATCCAGTTGTGGGACTGCAACGGGCAGGTCAACCAGCGCTGGAGCGCCACGAGCGCCTCGGAGCTGCGCGTCTACGGCGGCAAGTGCCTCGACCTGACGCCGAACTCCGCCCCGGGGACCCGGGCGCAGATCTGGGACTGCAACGGCGGTGCGAACCAGAAGTGGACGCTGGGCTCGGACGGCTCGATCCGCCACAACCAGACCGGCCTGTGCCTGGACGCGAACGGTCAGGCCACCGCCAACGGCACGGCGATCAACTCGTGGAGCTGCAACGGTCAGGCCAACCAGAAGTGGACCCGTCGGTGATAGGGCGACTCCGCGGCGACCACAACGCCCGGTTCCGCGCCTACCTCGACAGGGTGGCCGAGGTGACGTTCAGCGGACGGCGAGTTGCCGGCCACTGCGAACACCAACGGGCACGGCCACGCGGTGGACCCGCGGGTAGGGGACATCCGGCACAAGCCCTGGGAACAGCCAGGTGACGGCCGCCGAACTCCGCCCGGCTCGCCACACTCGACACCCCCAAGCCCACCAGCACCCTGATCACC
>NZ_JBFAAX010001223.1:0-1504 GCF_040639995.1 Actinosynnema sp. NPDC023658
GGGGGCGGTGGGTCCGAGCAGCGGGTGGCCGTCGTGGCCGATGGGGCGGTTGCCGTGGTGGAGCCGGTGCACCGGTGCCGTGGCCAGGCCGTGGTGGAGTTGGCCGAGGGCCGCGTCCAGCAGGAAGCGGAGGCTGCCCGCCGTGGGGTCGGGGCCGGGCGCGCGGGCGGGCGCGGCGGATGCCCCGACGTACCAGGCGCCGTCGGCTTGGGGCACGGCGTGCAGGCCGCAGGCGTAGGCGCGGTTGGGCGTCCGCAGGACCGCGTGCAGTGGGACGGGGGCGCCGGCGGTGACGGCGGTGCCGTGCACCGCCAGCACCGGCATCACGGTGAGGTCCGGGTCCAGCGCGTGCAGCACCGGGCTGGTCCAGGCTCCGGCCGCGACGACCGCCGTGGGGGCGGTGTGCGTCCCGTCGGTGCTGTGCACGGCGTAGCCGGACGCTGTAGTGGTCAGCCGTCCACCGAGGACGCGGGTCGTGCCGGGGAGGGCGTCCAGGGCGGCGTCGAGGGTTGCCAGCCAGCACCGCGCGTCCAGGAAACCTTCCGCGGGCAGGTGCAGCGCCCGCAACGCGCGGTCGTTGTCCAGTGGCCGGTAGCCGGGGATGTCCGCGGGGTCGACGTGCTCGACCGGCAGCCCGTGCCGGTCCCCGGCGGCCTGCACGGCGGTGAAAGCGCGTTCGTCCAGTGGTGCGGAGACGGCGTTGAGGAGCATGAACGTCCCCTGGCCGTACCCGTCCTCGGCGGGAGCCGCGGCGGCCGCGCGCTCACGAACGCCCGCGCGCCACGAGGGCCAGCGCTCGGCTGCTTCGACGGCCATCCGCAGCCTCAGGTCACCGTGCGGCCTGGTCAACGACGCGTCGGTGACCTCACCCAGCACACCCAGCATCGCACCGGCCGCGGTCGACGCCGCCGGCCCCGCGAGGCCGCACAGGGCAACCCTGACCCCGGTGCCCTCCGACGCCAGGGCGTAGGCGATCGAACGCCCGAGCACCCCGTCACCGACGACCATGACGTCCACGTCGAACCGGTTGTATCCCATCACGAATCCCAGTCCTCAGTGGCCGGTGCGGGGGCTGATGAGCGCGCCGTGGTGGAAGCCCAGACGTGGGTCGGACCAGGGGCGCAGGCCGTCGACGTGCTCGTGCAGGTCGGGCATCTTGACGCGCAGCCGGACGGTGCAGGCGGGGTAGTCGTAGACGGTGATGGTGTTGAGGCCGCGGTTGGCGGTGAAGAGAAGGGTCTGGTCGGCGGAGAGCTGGCAGGCGTAGACGCCGTCGATCAGGGTGCCGCGGCTGACGCGCAGGGCGGCGAGGAAGTGCTTGGTGCTCGCCAGGGCCGAGCCGCGGGTGAGGACGTCGAGGACCTGTCGCGCGGCTTGGCGGCCGGCCTTGACCTGGTCGAGCAGGTCGGCACGTTCGACACGAACAACCTGGGCTGACGCCGTTCCCCGGACGGGGTGGCCGGTGACGGGGTGACCCGGCCGGCCACCCCGTTCCCGTTCGTCC
>NZ_JBFAAX010001224.1:0-385 GCF_040639995.1 Actinosynnema sp. NPDC023658
TAGCCGTTGACCGTGACCGGCAGCTCGTCCAGCACGACGACCGCCGCGGGCACGAGGTGGTCGGGCACCCGTTCAGCGAGCGCGGCCCGCACCGAGTCGGGGCTGATCCCCACGCCGGGCTCCGGCACGACGTAACCGACCAGCCGGGCCGGTCCCCGGTCCGCGCGGACCGCCGCGGCGGCGGCGCTCACGCCGGGCACCGCGCCCAGCGCGGCCTCCACCTCACCGACCTCCACCCGGTGACCGCGGATCTTGACCTGCCCGTCGTGCCTGCCCAGGTACTCCACGCCCCGGCCGGGCACCCAGCGGGCCAGGTCGCCGGTGCGGTACATCCGGTCGCCCGGCCCGCCGAACGGGTCCGCGACGAACCGCTCGGCGGTGAGCC
>NZ_JBFAAX010001224.1:395-1503 GCF_040639995.1 Actinosynnema sp. NPDC023658
GAGCCCCGGCCGGCCCAGGTAACCGCGGGCCAGGTGCGGACCGGCCAGGTACAGCTCGCCGCGCTCGCCGTGCGGCACCGGCTGGAGCGCGTTGTCCAGCAGGTAGGCGCGGGTGCCGGCGAGCGGGAAGCCGATGGTCGGCACGTCGCCGTCGAGGCGGGCGCAGGTGCTGTCCACCGAGGCCTCGGTGGGGCCGTACATGTTGCGCGCGGCCACGCCGGAGCGGACGACGCGGCGCCACAGCGCGGGCGGGGTGGCCTCGCCGCCGAGCACGAGGAGCACGGGCCGGTGCTCGCCGTGCAGCAGGCCCGCGTCCACGAGGGGCGCGGCCAGGGACGGCGTGGTGTCGACGACGTCGATCCGGTCGCGGCGGTAGGCGTCCAGCAACGCCTCGGCGTCCCGGGTCAGGTCGGTGTCGTACAGGTGCAGCTCGTGCCCGCACAGCAGCCACGCGAGCTGGTCGAGCGCGGAGTCGAAGGCGAACGAGTAGGTGTGCGCGACGCGCAACCGCCTGCCCGCGGCCCGTTCCGCCTCCACGACCGCGGTCGACCGGTGGTGGTGCAGCAGGGAGAGCAGGCCGCCGACCCGGGCCAGCACGCCCTTGGGGCGGCCGGTCGAGCCGGACGTGTGGATGACGTAGGCCAGGTGCTCGGGATCGCGCGGCGCGACAAGGTCCACAGTGGACAAGGCGGTGTCCGGCAGTGCCGGGTCCACGTCGTCCAGGAGGAAGGCCGTGCCGTCGGGCGCGATGCCGGCCGTCGCCTCGGTGCACAGCACGAGCGCCGCGTCGGTGTCGGAGACCAGCTCGCGCAGCCGTTCGGCGGGGTGCTCGACGTCCAGCGGCTGGAAGGCGGCACCGGCCTCCAGCACCGCCAGCAGGGACACCACGAGGTCGACCGAGCGGGGCAGCGCGAGCGCGACCACGTCGTCCGGCCCGACGCCCCTGGTCCGCAGCGCCCGCGCCAGGCGGTGCACCCGGCGCACGAGGTCGTGCCCGGTCAGCCGCACGTCGCCGTGCACCAGCGCGGTCCGGTCGGTGGCCAGGTCGTCGAGCAGTCGCGGCACGTCGCGCGGCACGCCGGGCAGCGCGGGCGTGGTCCACTGCTCC
>NZ_JBFAAX010001225.1:0-1502 GCF_040639995.1 Actinosynnema sp. NPDC023658
GCCACCAGCTCGGGCAGGGTGGCGTCGGCGGCCAGGTAGCCCAGCATCCCCGACTCCACGAAGCCGACGACGTCGACCACCGCGCGGCCGTCGGAGAGGCCGATCACCTTGGTGGCGGGCGAGGTGGCCCGCACCTCGCGGGTGAACGACTGGCCGGCGTCCTCGCCGAGGTCGAGCAGCAGGACGTCCGGCGGGGCGCTGCGCACGGCCGCCCTCGCCTGGGTGGGTTCCGCGGCACTGCCCGCCACCACGATCCGCGGGCTGTCGGCCAGGCAGCGCTCCACGCCGTCCCGGTACACGCGGACCCTCGCGACAACGAAGACTCTGATCAACTCTCCCCCTAGTGCTCAGGTTCGACCCGTTACGTGCGCGCGAGGAGCCGGTTGATACACGGGCCGGGATCCGGATCCCCGTGGATCCTTTTCGGATCCACGGGTTCATTCCTCCGCCCGCGCCCGCCGGACACCATCGGATGGGTCAGCAGTCCGAGTTCGACCACGAGGGGTCACCATGAGGATGGGAAGAGTCGCCACCGGCAGCGTGCTCGCCGGTGTCGTGATGCTGGGCGTCGCAACGGGTCCCGCTTCGGCGGCGGTGCCGGAGCGGGATCCGGAGCGGTACTCGTCGGCCGCGACGGGGTGGGGGTACCTCGTCACCGACAAGGACGGCATCGACACCTGGCTGAACCAGTCGGGCGGCCGGGCGATCGACGTCGAACCGTGGGGCAACGGCGGGTTCTCCGTGGTGTCGGTCGACAACGCCACCCCCGCGTACACCCGGACCCCCGGCGGGTCGTTCTCGTGGACCACCGGCGAGACCACCGCCAGCCTGAGCAGCAAGATCAGCGCCAACCCGACCAAGCGGCTGATCGACCTGGAGCGGCACGTGGTCGGCGGCGAGACCCGCTTCGCCGCCGCGTGGGTCGACAACACCGGTGTCGCGGCGAAGGGCTGGTGGTGGTGGCTCAACGCCACCCCGGCCCAGATCGGTGAGAAGCTCGACGAGTGCGGTTGCCGGCTGATCGACCTCGACCCGGTCGGCGGGGGTCGCTACGACGTGATCATGATCCCGAACAGCGGCGTCGACGGCCTGTCGTGGTGGTGGTACTACGGCGTGACCGAGCTGGAGGCCTACCAGCACCTGGCCGACCACCAGGCCCGACCGGTCAACCTCGAACCGGACGGCAGCGGTCGCTTCGCGCTGCTCATGGTGCGCGACGGCCTGCGCGGCGGGATGCGGCTCAACCAGAGCTGGGCGGACCTCAGCGCGCCGAGCGGCACGCGCTTCGCCCAGGTGAAGAACTACACCTCCACGTCGGGCGGGTCGGTCTGGCTGTCGGTGTACCTGCAGAACGGCTGAGCGGAACCGATCGCGCACCCCGGGGCCCCCCGGCCCGGAGGGGCCCCCGGGGGTTTGGGGCTCGCCCCGCCGGGTGGTGTACGAGGGAACGGCCAGGCTTTGTCCGGCCGGGGGCCCTAAGCTCCTGTGGCCCCGGGGGGGCC
>NZ_JBFAAX010001226.1:0-1502 GCF_040639995.1 Actinosynnema sp. NPDC023658
CCGGGGTGAGGTCGAGATAGGCCGACACCGACACGACCGGCACGTCCGCCCGGATCAACAGCTCGGCCGTCGCGCGTTCGACAGCGGGCTCGCCCGGGGAGTGGATCAGGTTCACACCCCAGTTGCGCCGACCCGGCAACGCGGCGGAGATGTCGGCGACCGCGCGGGCCACCCGGTCCGGCGACACGCCCCCGGCGCCGTAGCAGCACAACATGCCCGCCCGCGCCATCGCCACCACCATGCGCGGTGACGAGATCCCGTTCGCCATCTCGCCCGCCAGGTAGGGGTGGCCGAGACCGAAATCGCCGCGGAACGCAGGGTCGCCCAACTGCTCGGGGAAGAGCGCGGGTAGCGCTCCGGTCACCCGCCATCCGTGGCGGGTCAGGAAGTCGACATCGGTTCCTTCCGTCGCGATCACGCCCAATCGCCCAGCGTTGTCCAGCAGCAGCAGCCGATTCCTGGGCGAACGGGCGAGTCCGGCCAAATCATCCGGGTCGGTGACCGGCGGCGAAGCCGGGGCGACGGCAGTCAAGGAAGGAGTTCACCTCAAGCGACACGAGCGAAGCGACCGGTGGGCGCGGTGACCCTATCCGTTTCACCGCCTTCGTCCAGCCGGATCACCTGATCGAGTTCTTCACCTCTCCGACTGATCCGAATTCCGGCTCTGATCGCTCTGACCAGCGTCGATTGTCGTCAACGCGCCGCTGGTGGTGGTCAACTCACCCAAGTTCTCCGGCAAGGAGTAGACGCACACCCGTTCAGGGCATCAAGATCTAGCGTTGACGCTGTCGTGCCGGATCAGTCAGTGGCGAGATAGGTTTCTGTGACGTGTTGATTCCCAGAGTTCGATCGAACGTGGTTTCGGGCCCCCAGCGTCGCAAGTTTCGCTACTGAAAGTGGCGTGCCGATCGCGCGGGATCGAGTCCGGTGATCATGATCACCTGCGGGTCGTGATTTGACCGATCCGTCGAAGCCTCGCCACGCTGTCCCCGATTTCCCCTTATTTCCTGGAGGCTCACTTGTCCCATGAACTGCTCGACCGCAAGCTGACCGTCGCCTTCGGTCAGATGGACCTGGACGGCGACGGCTACATCGAGAAGGCCGACGTCATCGCCCTCGGGATGAACACGGTGGCGCACTTCGGCATCGACCCGACGTCCGCACAGGGGCAGGCGGTCAACCGCGCCTTCGAGGGCATCTGGACGGCACTGGCGGAGCACTTCGACACCGACGGCGACGGGCGGATCTCACCCGACGAGTACCGCGCCGGTTTCGTTGCCAGCTTCGGCGACCAGACCGGGTACGACTCGTTCTTCCAGCCCGCGGTCGATGCCATCATCAGCCTGGGCGGCTCCGAACAGCCCGACACGCTCAACCTCTCCGAGTGGCGCACCATCCAGGCCGCGTACGGCACCTCGCAGCAGGAAGCCGACGAAGTCTTCCGCCTCCTGGACACCGACGGCAGCGGCCTGATCACCCGTGCAGAACTCGGCGTCGCCGCG
>NZ_JBFAAX010001227.1:0-1501 GCF_040639995.1 Actinosynnema sp. NPDC023658
GCCGGTCGAACGCGCCCGGACGGCGGCAACGGTGGTCGCGCTGAGGCCGGTGAGCTGGGCCAACGCCCGGTCGGACCACTCGCGGTGCGCGGTGATGATCCGCGCGGCGGCGGCCTCGCGGTCGGCCCGGGACAGCGGGAGGCCGTGGGTCACGTTCTCCCTCACCCCGCGGGCGAAGGCCTCGGCCTCGGTGCCGTCGAAGAACTCGACGGCGATCTCGGTGTCGCCGCGCAGCATCGCCGCGCGCAGCCGGTGCATGCCGTCGATCACGCGCATGGTCGAGCGGTGCACGAGTATCGGCGGCAGCGGCGCGGTGGTCCCCGCGAGCAACCGGATGTGGTCGGGGTCCTCACCGTCGAGGCGCGGTGAGTCGGCGGGCAGCGGCAGTCCCACCGGGATCATGACGGGCCCGACGTTCCTTTCCTCCTCCCCGCGGAAGAATCGGTCATCACCCGTCGTCTGCGGCTCTGCGGCCGAGCGGGGACTGCGTTGCTGACTCATCTTCGTTCTGCGCTCCGTATCCGCACTACTCACGTGTCGCACGGCCACCCGACAGGGGGCCGCGACACCGGCGTAACCGAAGAGGAGTCGTTCGACTTCCCCTTCGGCAATGGCGGTCAGGCAGGGCTGATGATCTGCGACGTGAATGTCTTCAGGTAGTCGCGCGGCGGTGCTCCACCACGAGAGCGGTGCGACAATCGGCCGGCCGGGAACGGGACACCGGACCTGGACGACGGAGCGGCGCGCAGACGGACGACAACGAATTACCCCCCTCGGCGAACTGACAGTTTCCAACCGGGTCAGCCAAGTCCAGGTTACCCATGGCCGCAGGTGACCGGTAAATCGACACCGCAGAGTTCACCTGGATAGCCGCATCCCGGCGGACGGCGGTGGCGGTCGGTGCCACCGAGGGCCGCCACCTGGTCGAACTCGATGCCCGATCCGGAGGAATCGCCCGCACAGCCCCGATCCGAGCGCGCGCGAATGGTGAAGCGAAGGTAAATACAGTCCTCTGTGGACTATCCCGTGTGGACTGGATCGCAGCCGGTCGGGCGCTATTCCACGTGATCGACGCACGGCGGTCGCGGGTCGGCGGACCCGGTCGGCAATTCGAAGGACGAATGACCCGGACGGCCGAACCGCCGCCGGCGCCACCCCGGAACACCGAGGTCAGCGCGACCCGCCGGGGTCGGACACCGGTCCTCGCGGTATTCGAGCCCACCCCCTTCTTCCCGACGAACGACTCCTGACACCCCGCTCCTCCCTGTGACAGGGTGTCGCGACCCAACCGATCGGGTTCGAGGAGACAATGTGAGACCTCACAGACTCATCCGCCCCGCGCTCGCCGCGGCGAGTGCGGCGGCGCTGCTCGTGGCGGGCGTCCAGCCGGCGTCGGGCCAGGAGAAGACGGCCGACTACACGGTGCTGCTGGAGGCCGGCGCGACCAGCCAGGCGGCGCGGGCCGCGATCCGGACCGCGGGTGGCCGGGTGACCGCCGAGA
>NZ_JBFAAX010001228.1:0-1501 GCF_040639995.1 Actinosynnema sp. NPDC023658
GTCACAACCTGGCCGGGTTCTCCACCACGACCGGTCTGCTGCTCGACCTGTCCAAGATGCGCGGCGTCCAGGTCCACCGCGGCCGGGGCGACGGGCGGGTGGACCGCGTGACCGTGGAGGCGGGCGCCACCATCGGGCGGTTCTACCCGCACCTGGAGCAGCACGAGGTCATCATGTCCACCGGCCGCTGCCCGACCGTGGGCATCTCCGGCCTGGTGCTCGGCGGCGGCATCGGCTTCAGCGACCGCAAGTTCGGCCTGACCTGCGACGCGCTGGTGAGCACGCAGGTCGTCACGGCCGACGGTGAGCTGATCACCTGCGACGAGAACACCCACTCCGACCTGTTCTGGGCCTGCCGCGGGGGCGCGGGCGGCAACTTCGGCGTGCACACCTCGTACACCTTCGAGGTCCAGCCGATGACCAGGGACGACCCGGTCACCTTCTACGACCTGCGGTGGAGGAACGCGACCGACGACACCGCCAAGCGGATCGCGGAGCGGCTCCAGGAGGCGGTGCGGCACGCCCCGGACGAGTTCGACCTCCGACTCGGGATCACCACCAGCGGCCTGCCCGGCCACCGGGAGGAGATCGAGGCCAACACGACCGTGGCGGCCCTGGGACAGCACTACGGCGACCGCGCGGAGCTGGAGCGGATCCTGCGCGACGTGCTCGACGCGAGGCCCGCGCCGGACGTGTGCGTGATCCGGGAGAGCAACGTGTGGGACGCGGCGCGCTCGCTGTTCGCCACGACCCCGATCTTCAAGTCCGAGACCAAGTCGCGCATCCTCGACGAGCCCCTGGACGCCGGGACCGTCCAAGCGCTCGTGCGGCACGTGCGCGCCTACCCCGGCAGCTACAACGAGGACGGCGCCGGGCTGGCCGTGTTCGCCATGGGCGGCGCGATCGCGCGCAAGAAGCGCACCGACACCGCCTTCGTGCACCGCGACGCGCTGTTCATCATCGCCGTCGAGGCCACCTGGGCCGATGACGACACCCCGCGGGTCGAGGCCGACAACCTGCGCTGGGTCGACGAGCTCCACCGGCTCGTGCCCGCGCAGCTGGGCGAGGCCGCCTACCAGAACTTCCCCGACCGCGACCTGACCGACCCGCTCACCGCCTACTACGGCGAGAACCAGCACCGGCTGCGCGAGGTGAAGCGGGCCTACGACCCGCACGACTTCTTCCACCACGCCCAGAGCATCCCCGGGTGAACCGCCCGGCACCCGCGCACACCTCACGACGGCAGCACCACGCACGTCCCGACCACCGCACCCCCAGTGGAGAACCCGTGCCCGAACAGATCGGCCCCGACCCGCTCGCCCCCACCACCGGCGAACCCGATCACCCCCTGGCCCGCCGCACCGTGCTGACCGGCGCCCTGGCCGCGGGCGCCGTCCTGGCGTCCGCACCGAGCGCCCTCGCCGCTCCCGGACGACGACCGGCGGACGACGGGCGCGTCGGCGTGTCGGGCTCGTCGATCGCGGTCTCGCCCGGGCGACTG
>NZ_JBFAAX010001229.1:0-1499 GCF_040639995.1 Actinosynnema sp. NPDC023658
CTTGGGCGTAGGCGACCGTGAGGTTGTACTGACCGGGCGCGCGGACCGCGTCCGGCCGGGCCACGGTCAGGGTGCCGCCGTTGCCCAGCCGACCGACGTACGAGCCGCCGGAGGCCCACGGACCGACCACGACCACCGCTCCCCCGGCGAGCTGCCCGGCTTCGGCCTCCACGTGCACCGCACGCGCGTCGGATCCCTTGTCCCGCACCTGGGTGAGCGAGCCCGCGACCACCGGCGTGCGGCCCTCGTTGGACAGGACGACCTCGGTGATGCCCGCCTTGAGGTGCACGGTCGTGCTGCCCGTCCACGCCCCGGCCCGGTCGGCGGTCAGGTCGCCGCCGACGACCCGGCGGTCGGACAGGGTCAGGCCCAGGGTGCTGCGACCGGCGCCGAACCACGTGGTGGACAAGGCGTAGTAGCCGTCCTCGACGGCCGAGACGTACGTCGTCACGGCGTCGCCCGGGCGCAGGACCACGGCGTTCGGCACGAGGGCCCGCAGCGCCCCGGTCCCGCGGTCGACCGAGCCGCCGGTGCGGCGCGAGTCGGACAGCTGGTAGGTCGACCGCTCCGGTCCGGTGACCTCGGTCAGGTCGAGGCGGTCCAGGGCGATGTCGGACGGACGGCCGAGGAAGCCGGTGGGGTCGCTGGTGCGCAACGAGACGCGGTGGCGGCCCGCGGTCAGCCGGACCGGCGTGTCGAGCCTGCCCCGGTACTGCCGGTTCAGGGTGGGGGGGAAGCTGAGGGTGGCGGCGTGGGCGTCGTCGTCGTTGAGGGCCTCCCTCCCGACGAACCCGCCGGTGCCGTACAGGACGCCGAGCCGGTAGTCGCCGGTGCGCGGCACGTCGACCTCCACCGTGACGCGGGAGCCGGCGTTGTTCATGTACCCCACGTCCTTGCGGCCCGAGGTGGTGTAGCGCTGGGCCATGTCGTGGGAACCCGAGCCGTCGTCCTGGGTGACGACGACGGCGTTCTCCACCACGCCGGACTCGGCTTCGTAGCGGGCCGTCCAGGGCGCGTCCGCGGTCACGGCCGGTGCGAGCCCGGCCGGGGTGACGATCACCTGGTAGGCGGCCAGGGGGTCGCCGCCGGGGACCTCGACGGTGATCCCGCCGTCGGAGACGCGGACGCGGGAGGCGGCCACCACCGGTGGTTGCCCGGCGTCGCCCTCGTATCCAGACCAGGTGGCCTTGGCGACGCGCACGTCCACGTACCGGCCGAACACCCGCCGGTCCAGGCCGGTGACGGCGACGTCGACCGGGTTGGCGGTGCCGCCGAGCAGCACGGTGGCCTTGGCGTCGGCTCGGTCGAGGGTGGCCAGGCCCTGCAACGTGTCCCTGGTGCCCGGTCGCGGCGGGGTGACGCGGACCGTGTCGCCGGACAGGTCTGCGTACCACTTGGTCAGCCACCAGCCGCCGTTGGCGCGGGAGGTGCGCACCGCGTGGTCGCTGAGGTTGCCGGCCAGCGTCCAGTACGCCATCTGCCCGTCGACCTTGGTGTCC
>NZ_JBFAAX010001230.1:0-1496 GCF_040639995.1 Actinosynnema sp. NPDC023658
GGGATCGGGCACCGTCCGGGCGCGCAGCGCGGCGACGCCCTGGTTCGGGAGCCCCGGCGGCGTGGGCGTGGGCGTGGGTTGGCCGGCGCCCACGGGCAGGAAGTCGTCGAGCTGGGCGGTGTTGTCCGACGGGGCGGCGGTCCCCAGGTCCGCCGCGATGTCCCGCGACAGGGCGAGGGCGGCCGTGACGTCCTGGCCCCGGGTCAGCGCGTCCGCCACCACCGCGGTGGCGGCGGACCACAGGTCTTCGTCGGCCAAGGCGTCCGGGCCGTGCGTGCTGGTGACAATCCACCCGGCTTGGGAGATGACGACGTCCGGGTTCCAGCCCTCCAGGCTCTCGAACCGGTCCGCGGCCTTCGCCGCCGCCTCCACCAGCCCTTCCCTCGTCCACTGCGGTCCGGCGTCCTTCGACGTGGACGGGGTTCCGCCGGGTGACGGGGTGGCGGTCGACGGCGGCGTGATGACAGGAGCGGTGTCGACCAGCGACGGGGTGACGACTGGAGCGGTGACGACCGGAGCGGTGGCCACTGGTGACTGCGTGACAGCAGACGGCGGGATGGCAGCAGACGGCGAAGTGGCGGTCGACGGCGAAGTGGTGACCGGTGGCAGTGTGGCGGCAGACGGCGAAGCGGTGACCGGTGGCGGGGTGACGGCGGACAGCGAGGTGGTGACCGGAGTGGTGGCGGCCGGCGGAGCGTCGCTCAGGTCCTGGGCGATCCGCTGCGCGAAGTCACGCGCCTCGGCATCGCCGTACCCGTCCGCCAGGTGAGCCGCGACCACCACCGCGAAGTCCCGACCCACCGGACCGTCCACGGCCACACCGGTCCCGGACACGATCTGCCGCGCCCGCTCCTCCACCTCGTCGCGAACGTCCGGCGCCAGCAACTCCACCGTCTCCCACGCCGAAGGCGCGTCCTGCCGCAACAGCTCGGGCGACCACGGCGTCGTGCCGTTCGGGCCCGCCGTTGGCACGTGGCCGGCGGTCCGGGCAGGCTCGGGTGCCGGTTCGGCGACCGGCGTCGGGAAGGCGGTGCCGACCTGTGACGGGACCGGGGGGAGCGCCTCGAGGTCGGGGAGGCCGGGCGGCACGTCCAGGGCCGTGTCGAGCGGCGGCTGGTAGAGGGGCAGGCGGTCGTTCAGCGGCGTGGAGCGCTCCGGCTGGTGGGCCGTCGGCGAAGTCTCGACACCGGCCGGGGACTCTCCGATCCCGATTCGGTCTTCACCCGCGCCGGTAGGGGGCGGGGTCGGGGCGCCGACGGTGTCCTGACGACCACCCGTGAACTCGCGATCGCCGGCCGGCGTCGGCGCGTTGACGGGCGTGTCAGTGGGTGCCGGTGCGTTGACGGGCGCATCGGCGGGTGCCGGTGCGTTGACCGGTGCGGCCGAGTCGGGTCCGGCGCCCGTCCTGGGGCCGGAGGTCGCGGCGATGGCGGCGGCGGCCGGGGCGCCCGCCGCCTCCCCGGCTGCCAGGGCGTTGCCGACGGGGCGGGCGGGGC
>NZ_JBFAAX010001231.1:0-1494 GCF_040639995.1 Actinosynnema sp. NPDC023658
GGTCCTCGTCCTCGCGCTGGTCGCGTTGCGGCCCGCGGCTCGCGGGGCGTTGCGGCTCGCGGAGCGCTCCGGTGAACCCGGGGTGACCGTGGCGGTGGTCGTGCTGCTGGTGATAGCGTCCGCCGCCGGCACGCACGCCTTGGACCTCGAGCCGGTGCTGGGGGCGTTCGTGTGCGGCTTGGTCATCTCGTCGGTCGGCGGTGTCACCCAACTGCCGCTGACCGCGCTGCGGACGTTCGTGATGGGTGTCCTGGCGCCGCTGTTCTTCGCGACGGCGGGGCTGCGGATGGACCTCACGGCCCTGCGGCACCCGGCGGTGCTCGGCACGGCGCTGGCCGTGCTGCTGCTCGCCGTGGTCGGCAAGTTCGCGGGCGCCTACGCCGGCGCCCGGCTGGCCCGGCTCACCCACTGGGAAGGTCTCGCGCTCGGCGCGGGGCTCAACGCGCGTGGTGTCATCGGCGTGATCGTGGCGCTGGTGGGGCTCCGGATGGAGGTGCTGTCGACCGAGGCTTACACGGTCGTGGTGCTGGTGTCGGTCGTGACGTCGCTGATGGCGCCGCCGACGTTGCGGTACGCGGCACGGCGGATCGCCGTGACCGACGAGGAACGCGAGCGCGAGAAGGCGTTCGGCGGCGTGCAAGTCCTATCGAGAGTGGAGCCCCGATGAGCAAGACCGACCAGCGGCCCCTGCTGCTCGTGGTCGCGACCGGAATGCGGTTGTACCGCGAGTACCTGCTGCGCTCGATCAGCGCGGAGTACCGGGTGCACCTGTTCCTGACCGCCGAGCCCGAGTGGGAGAAGGAGTACGTGTCCGGCTGGACCGTGCTGCCCTCGACCACCGACGGGCCGGCGATGGCGGCGGTGGCGGCCAAGATCCACGCCGGGACGCCGTTCTCCGGCGTGCTGTGCTGGGACGAGGTGCGCATCCACGCCACGGCGTTCGTGGCGCAGGCACTGGGCCTGCGCAACGGCGACCCGGACGTGATCTGGCGCCTGCGCGACAAGGGCGGCACGCGGGCGGCGCTGAAGGCGTCGGGCGTGCCGCAGCCCCGGTCGATCCCCGTCAAGACGGTGGACGACGCGGTCGCGGCGGCGGAGGAGGTCGGGTACCCGGCGATCCTCAAGCCGCGCGGCCTCGGCGCGAGCCTCGGCGTGATCAAGGTGCACGACGAGCACGAGGTGCGCGCCAACTTCGCGTTCACCGAGGCGGCACACGGTCCGGAGCCGGTGGTGTTCGACACCGACCAGCCGATCCTGGTCGAGGAGTTCGTGTCGGGCGAGGAGATCAGCGTCGACTCGGTGGTGCGCGACGGTGTCGTGACGCCGCTGTTCATCGGCCGCAAGGTGGTCGGCTACCACCCGTACGCCGAGGAGGTCGGCCACTTCGTGGACGCCTCCGACCCGCTGCTGACCGACGACGTGCTGCTCGACGTGGCGCAGCGCACGCACAAGGCGCTGGGCTTCACCGACGGCATCACACACGCCGACTACATC
>NZ_JBFAAX010001232.1:0-398 GCF_040639995.1 Actinosynnema sp. NPDC023658
CTTGGTGAGGCCGGTGGGTGTTGTAGAAGTGCTCGTTCTCGCGCAGGGCGTGGAGCAGGTGCCGTTGGTTCCAGATCAGCGTTCGGTCGAGGAGTTCACGGCGGCAACTGCGGATCCAGCGCTCCATGATCGCGTTCATCCGCGGTATCCGGACACCGGCGAAGACGACCTGAATCCCCGCGTCGGCGAGGACGGCATCGAACAACGCTGGGTACTTCCCGTCCCGGTCGCGGATCAGATACCGCGTAGAGCGGCCGGCGTCTTCGAGGTCCATGGCGAGGTTCCTTGCGGCTTGGGTGACCCAGGCGGCGGTCGGGTGGGTGGTGGCGCCCAGGATGCGGATCCGGCGGCTGGCGTGTTCGATGACCGCGAGTACGTACTGGCGGGTGCCGATCAGG
>NZ_JBFAAX010001232.1:408-1490 GCF_040639995.1 Actinosynnema sp. NPDC023658
CTCGAAGAAGTCGCAGGCCAGTAGCGCGTCGGCCTGGGAGCGAAGCAAGGCCGACCAGGTCGTCGAGGTGCGCTTGGCAGCCGGGTCGATTCCGGCGTCCTTGAGGATCTGCCACACCGTGGAGGCTTCGACCTTGATGCCGAGCACGAGGAGTTCGCCGTGGATGCGTCGGTACCCCCAGGCGGAGTTCTCGCGTGCCAGGCGCAGCACCAGTAGCCGGATCGAGCGGATGGTTCGTGGTCGGCCGGGACGCTTGGGACGGGATCTGGCTGCGTGGCGGCGTGCGATGAGGTCTCGGTGCCACCGCAGCACCGTCTCCGGACGGACCAGCAGTCGAAGCCGGCGAAGCGTGTCGACGGGAAGTCGGTGCAGCAGTGCCGCGAGGAACGCCCGGTCGCCGGGAAAGAACCGCGGACGGTCCCTGCCCAGTTGGCGTTCCAGGACGGTGATCCGGTGCCGCAGCGCCAGGATCTCCACGTCCTTGTCCCGATCGCTCATGGGCAGCAGGCGCAGCAACGCGAAGGCGTTGGCCACGCCCAGGTAGGCCAGTCGAAGCAGCACAGCCGGTCATCGTGCCGCGCTGGTCGACGTTACGGCGGATGGCAGTTCCCGCGCGTGAGCGCTTCGAGGTCTTGAGCTTCATACGCTCTCTACCTGCATGGATGAGGTTATCGGCAGGTACAAGGTCAGCGCCTATCCAGCTCCTGCGCATAGCTCACCCTCGGCGCATTTCGCTGAGAAAACCTCAATAAGTCACGAGTATTGGACCCAGGACCGCGAAGTGGCGGCAGCCCTGGCCGAGAATCCCGGCTGGGCCCGGCGGACCGGGAATGGGCCCGCGTCGCGGTGGAGCGGTGAGGCGGGGCGGCAGGCAGGTCAGGGCTCCCCGGCTCCCTCATCGCGCGCCTGCCAGGCCTTGAGCCTCGCAGAGAGGTCGTCCCGACCATATCCATTAAAGATGCGCTCCAACACCTCTGCCAGATGGGTCTTCACAGCCGGATCAGGTGTTGCCAACACGTCGTCAACAAGCCGCCCTGGGGAATCCGGAACGTCTTCGGGCGCGAGGGCGTCCCGCGCCGTCT
>NZ_JBFAAX010001233.1:0-1489 GCF_040639995.1 Actinosynnema sp. NPDC023658
CCGACACCCCCTACGCGGACGCGCTGCGCCGCGTGAAGCGGCAGCAGGCCGTGCTCGGGTGGGGTGCGGCGGCCGCGCTGACCGCGGTCGTGACGGGGCTGGCCGCGGTGCGGCGCGGCCGTCGAAAGGAAGGCCGAGGCCGATGCTGACCCATCCGAGCGATCCCCGCCGCGTGCTGGTGGAGCGGAGCGACCTCGACCCGATGGCCCTGCCACCGGATCTGCGCCGGTACGAGATCCACCTCCGGGCGACCTTCGACTGGGGTCGGGCCTACCTGACCAACCCGCACCCGGACCTGGGCCGTTCGGGCAGCGTCTGCCCGTTCGTGTCGGCGTCGCTCAAGCGCGAGCGGTTCTTCCTGGCGGTGCACCCCGGCACGCCGTCCGACCCCGCCGAGGCGGTCGACACGATGCGGTTCTACCGCGACTGGTTCCTCGAGCTCGCGCCGCGGTCCCAGCCGTCGGCGCAGATCACCACGATCCTGGTGCTGTTCCCCGACGTCCCGCAGGACGCGGTGGAGCCGCTGGTGGACGACGTGCAGGCGATGCTCAAGCCGGAGTACGTGGGCCAGGGGCTGATGATCGGGGAGTTCCACAACGGCCCGCCGGCCAAGAGCGGGCTGTGGAACAGCGACTTCCGGCCGCTGCGCAGCCCCGTGCCGATGCTGGTGGTGCGGCACATGGTCCCCACCGACTACCCGTTCCTGCGCGACGACCCCGAGCAGGCGCGGATGTACCTGGAGCTGTTCGGGGACCAGGTGCCGGCGCAGTTGCGCGACCAGGTCGAGCGGGAACGGGCGGTGGGTGCGCCGTGACCGCGTTCCCGTGCTCCCCCGGCCAGGAGCGGGTGTGGTTGCTCGACCGCCTCGAACCGGGCTCCCCCGCCTACAACGTGCCCGCCGCGCTGCGGCTGACCGGACCGGTGGACGTCGAGCGGCTGCGGTCGGCGTTCGAGGTGGTGGTGCGCCGCCACGCCGCCCTGCGCACCGTGTTCCGCGAGCACGACGGCGTCCCGGTGCAGGTGGTGCGCGACGAACCGGTGTTCGGGTTCGCCTGCCGGCCGGTCGTCGCCGGTGCTGACGTCCTGGGCGAGGTGGACGCGGAGATCCGCGTGCCGTTCGACCTGGCGGAAGGGCCGCTGCTGCGCGTGCTGCTGCTGCGCGAGGCCGCGGAGTCGCACGTGCTGGTGGTGACCGTGCACCACGCCGTGTCCGACGGTTGGTCGATGTCGCTGCTGCTGGACGAGCTGGGCCTGGCCTACGGCGGCGCCGAGCTGCCCGACCTGCCCCTGCAGTACGCGGACTTCGTGGCGTGGCAGCGCGAGTACCTGGACGGCCCGGAGGGCGTCGAGCTGCTGGAGCAGGTCGTGGCCGGGCTGCGCGACGTGCCCGAGCTGATCACCCTGCCCACCGACCGGCCCCGACCGGCGGTGGCCACCGCGGCGGGCGGGCTGCACGAGTTCGACTTCCCCGCCGACCTCACGTCGGCGG
>NZ_JBFAAX010001234.1:0-1489 GCF_040639995.1 Actinosynnema sp. NPDC023658
GATGCAGAACCCGGTGACCGGCTCGGGCGGGATGCTGCTGGGGACGGTCCGTGAGGTGGGGCCGGAGTCGCCGTTGGGGTTGGCGGTCGGTGATCGTGTCGCCACGTTGGTGTCGCTCACGCTCACGCCGCTGCGCATCACCGACGGCCTGGCCCGGTGGGACGGCGCGGGGGAGCAGGTCCCGTGCGAGGGCACGGCGGTGCTGTTCGGTCGTTCGATCGCGGCGGTGCTGCCCGGTGACCTGCCGGAGGAGCTGTCCCTGTCCGTTCTCGACGTGTGCGGCGCTCCGGCCCTGACCGATCGGGTGGTGCGCCGCCGCAGCGGCCCGTCGGTGCTGGTCCTGGGTGGTGGCGGCAAGTCGGGGTCGTTGTCGTTGGCGGCGGCTCGTCGTGCGGGCGCGTCGCGGTTGGTCGCGTTGGTGCCCGCGGAGCGGGAGGCGGAGGCGGTGCGTGCCGCGGGGCTGGCCGATGTCGTGGTCGTGGCGGATGCGCGTGATCCCGTCGCGGTGGCCCGCGCGGTGGGGGAGAGGGTCGACGTGACGGTGGTGTGCGTCGACGTGCCGGGTTGCGAGCACGGGGCGATCCTGGCCACCGCCGACGGGGGCACGGTGGTGTTCTTCTCGATGGCGACCTCGTTCCCGGCCGCGGCCTTGGGCGCGGAAGGTCTGGCCGCGGACGTGGAGATGCTCGTCGGCAACGGCTACGTGCCAGGTCACGCCGCGTTCGCCCTGGACCTGGTGCGCGCCGAACCTGCCGTGCGGGCGTTGTTCACCCACCGGCAGACTCAGCAGGCGTGACTACCGTGAACGGCGTCCCGGCGTCGACCAGTGCCCCGACGCGCCTGCTCGTGGGGGGACGCATCCACTCCCCGACCTCACCCGACGCCACCGCCATGGCGATCACCGACGGCACGGTCGTGTGGTTGGGGCAGGACTCGGTGGGCCGTGCGTTGCACCCGGACGCCGAGGTGGTGGACCTGGGGGGTGCTTTCGTGGCTCCCGCGTTCGTCGACGCGCACGTCCACGCGACGTCCGCCGGGCTGCTGCTCACCGGGTTGGACCTCACCGGGTGTCGTTCGGTGGCCGAGTTGCTCGCTGCCGTACGTGGCGCGGAGGGGCCGTTGGTGTGGGGTCACGGTTGGGACGAGACGCGGTGGCCGGAGAACCGGCCGCCCACGCGGGCCGAGCTGGACGCCGCGGCCGGGGGTGCGCGGGTCTACCTGTCCCGCATCGACGTGCACTCGGCGCTGGTGTCCTCGGCGCTGCTGGACCTGGCCCCGGGTGCCCGTGCCGCGGACGGCTACACGCCGGACGGGCCGTTGTCGCGTGCGGCGCACCACCACGTGCGGCGTGCCGCGAAGGACGCCATCCCCGTCGACCGGCGTCGGGCCGCGCAGCGGGCGTTCCTGGAGCACGCCGCGTCCCGGGGTGTCGCGTCGGTGCACGAGTGCGCCGGGCCGGACATCTCGTCCCGTGACGACCTGGCGGACC
>NZ_JBFAAX010001235.1:0-1487 GCF_040639995.1 Actinosynnema sp. NPDC023658
CACGCCCACCGCCCCGAGCCGCCCGCGGGCCGCTCGACCCGGACCGCTCTTTCCCATTCGAGCCCTTTTCTCACCGGTGGGCGCTCGCCGTTCACGGGCACTTCCACAATGTGCCGCAGCCACAATGCGGAAAACGTCTCCGATTGCCTGAAGAATGGCCCGGTCAGCGCACTCACCTCCGCGATCACCGCTCCCGGGTGGCAGCGTATGGCAGGTCACCAGCCCGGCGAGGGGGCGCAGACCAGTTCACTCTTCCTGGTCAACTCGCCGGCGCCCAGTTGACAGACCTTCCCGACTGGGACAACGTCGGGACCACCAATTGAGCTGACATCGCTCATTCCCGATGCCTTCGAAACCGGACGAGACAAGACGGGGCTCACTAGTGCGCACACTCGTCGTGGGACTGGGCCGAGCCGGTGCGGAACTGCACCTGCCGGTGCTCGCCAGGGCGCGGACCTCGGTCCGACAGCTGTTCGACGACCGGCCGATCGTGGCGTGCGACCCGAGGCGGCTGCCGGCGGACCGACCGGGCCTGGCGATGGTGGGCAGCCTGGCCGAGGCGGCGTCGCTGCTCGACCCCGGCGACACGGTGGCGCACGTCTGCACGCCGCCGCCGGTGCGCGCCGCGGTGATGGCCGAGCTGGCCGAGCGCGGGTTCCGCAACGTGATCGCGGAGGAGCCGCTGGCCGCCGACACCGACGACCTGGCCCGCCTGATCCGGCTGCGCCGCAAGCACGGCCTGCGGATCGCGGTGGTCGAGCCGTGGCTGACCAGCGCGCTCACCGTGCGGCTCACCGAGCTGGTGCGCGGCGGCGCGCTGGGCGAGCCGAGGTCGATCTCGATCGTGCAGAACAAGCCGCGCTTCCGCCGTTCGCTGGCCAAGCCGAGCCACCGGACCGCGTTCGACGTGGAGCTGCCGCACGGCGTCGGCCTGGCGCTGCGGCTCGCGGGCAGCGCCCGGGTCACGCACGCCGCCGGGTACGACCTGACGGTGGGTGACGTGGTGGTGCCCCGCATGGGGGGCGCGCGGATCGGCCTGCGGCACAACAGCGGGGTGCGCACGGAGATCAGCTCGGACCTCACCTCCCCGGTGCGCGAGCGCCGGATCACCGTGGAGTTCGAGCGGGGCAGCGCGGTCGGCCACTACGCGGTGAGCGACGACGACGACCACTCGCAGCTCACCGTCACGGTCAACGGGCGGCGGGAGCACGAGGTGCTGCGGGACGACTCGCTCACCGAGTGGGTGATCCGCGCCTACCGGCTGTTCCACGCGCCCGGCGACCAGCACGCGCGCGGGTTCGCGTTCGCCACGGACGTGGTGCAGCTGCTGTCGGTGGCGAAGAACATCTGCGCGGAACCGGTGGTGCCGGCCGCGCGCCGGGAGGGGTCACACGGCCCGGTGGCGGCCCTTGTCCGCTGACCCCCCCCCGCCCGCCAGACCCGACCCGGTGCTGGCCGGCTTGGCCGACGAGGCCGCGCACGACCTG
>NZ_JBFAAX010001236.1:0-1482 GCF_040639995.1 Actinosynnema sp. NPDC023658
AGGTGGGTGACTGCGACTTGGTCGGTGACGGGGTGTGGCAGGGCGCGTAGCGGTCGTGCGTTGTGGATGCCTTGGTGGGGTCGGTGGGTGTTGTAGAACTGCTCGTACTCCCGCAGTACGTGGAGTAGGTGCTGTTGGTTCCAGATCAGCGTTCGGTCGAGGAGTTCGCGGCGGCAGCTGTGGATCCAGCGTTCCATGATCGCGTTGATGCGCGGTATCCGGATGCCGCTGGGGACGACCTGGATGCCGGCGTCGGCGAGGACGGTGTCGAACAGCGCCGGGAACTTCCCGTCCCGGTCGCGGATCAGGAACCGCATGTGTCGGCCTTCGTCTTCGAGGTCCATGACGAGGTTCCTGGCGGCTTGGGTGACCCAGGAGGCGGTCGGGTGCGCGGTGGCGCCGGGGACGCGGATCCGGCGGCTGGCGTGTTCGATCACCGTGAGCACGTACAGACGGGTGCCGTTCAGGGTGGTGGTCTCGAAGAAGTCGCAGGCTGGCAGGGCGTCAGCCTGCGAGTGGAGGAAGGCCGACCACGTGGTGGTGGCGCGTTCGGGTGCCGGGTCGATGCCGGCGTCCTGGAGGATCTGCCAGACGGTGGACGCGGCGACTTCAATGCCGAGTACGAGGAGTTCGCCGTGGATGCGGCGGTACCTCCAGGCGGGGTTCTCGCGTGCCGGGCGCAGCACCAGGAGGCGGATCGAGCGGACGGTTCGTGGTCGGCCGGGTCGCCTGGGACGGGATCTGACCGCGTGATGGCGTGCGAGAAAGTCCTGATGCCACCGCAGCACCGTCTCCGCACGCACCAGCAGTCGGAGCCAACGAAGGGTGTCGACGGGAAGTCGGTGCAGCAGTGCCGCGAGGAACGCTCGATCGCCGGGCGAGAACTGCGGACGGGCGTTACCCAGTTGACGTTCCAGGATCGTGATCTGGTGCCGCAGCGCCAGGATCTCCGTGTCCTTGTCCCGGTCGCTCATGGGCAGCAGGCGCAGCAGCGCGAAGGCGTTGGTCACGCCCAGGTAAGCCAGTCGGAGCAGCACAGCCGGTCATCATGCCGTGCTGGCCGGCGGCACGGCGGACGGCAGCCGTCCCCGTGAGCGCTTGACGCTCTCGGGCTTATACGTCCTCTAACTGCATGGATGAGGTTCTCGGCAGGCACAGCGCCGTCCCTGGGAGAGAACCTTTCTCCCGAACGGTTGTCCCCAGCCCGGCTCCGACGAGGGTTTCGGCACCTACGCCCGCACACCGCCTGCCCGGCGCGTGTCCCGAAACCTTCCCGACCAGGCCCTGGGCGCCCGGCCGGAGTGCCCAACACCAAACCCGCACCACGCCACGACGTCCACACCCTCACCAGCACGAACGGACAGCAACCCAAGCGACGCAGGAAGACGAAGTCGACCACTCCACGGCCCCACCGAACAGGTTAAAACTCAAGCTAGGGCGTGACAACGACGCGGCCCGGATCACCTCCACCGGTGCTCCGGG
>NZ_JBFAAX010001237.1:0-1478 GCF_040639995.1 Actinosynnema sp. NPDC023658
GGTGCACCGCGCCGCGCATGGCGCACGTGCGGACCACCTCACCGGACTCCAGCGCGGCGCGCAGGTCGGCGTGCGTGACGCCGGTGGTGCGTGCGCGCACGGCCAGACCCGCGGCGGCGACGTCCTGCGCCTGCACGGCCAGCACGTCGCGCAGCAGTTCGGGCAGCGAACGGGCGGGTGTCGTCAGGCGTTGCGCCCTCATGCGCAGCGCCCTGGCCCGACCGGCGGTCACCTCGGCCCCGCGCCCGTCGAACCGCGCACCACCAGCTCGGGCAGGAAGACGAACTCGGCGTGCGTGCCCAATGGGGAATGACCGCGCGTGCCGCCGATCTCCTCCAGCAGCGCGTTGACCGCGGCCTGCCCCATCGCCTCGACGGGCTGGCGCAGCGTGGTCAGCGGCGGGTCCGCGAACACGATGAGAGGGGAGTCGTCGAACCCGACCACGGACACGTCCTGCGGCACGCTCAACCCGCGGTGCCGCGCCGCCCGGATCGCACCGAACGCCATCAGGTCGCTGCCGCACACGATCGCCGTGCACCCCTTGTCCAGCAGCGCCGTCGCCGCGGACTGCCCGCCCTCGACGGTGAACAGCGAGTGCTGCACCAGCGCCTCGGCCTCCTCGGCGGTGCAGGGGAGCGCGGTGCGCATGTGCTGCACGAAACCCTCGATCTTGCGCAGCACCGGCACGAACCGCCGCGGTCCGACGGCCAGGCCGATGCGTTCGTGCCCCAGCTCCACCAGGTGCGACACCGCGAGCCGCATCGCCGCGCGGTCGTCGGTCGACATGAACGGCGCGGAGATCTTCTCCGTGTACCCGTTGATCATGACGAACGGGATGCCCCGCCCGGCGAGCTTGGTGTAGCGGGCCATGTCGGCGGTGGAGTCGGCGTGCAGGCCGGAGACGAACACGATCCCGGCCACGCCCCGGTCCACCAGCATCTCGGTGAGCTGGTCCTCGGTGGATCCGCCCGGCGTCTGCGTGCACAGCAGCGGCGTGTAGCCCGCGCTCGTCAGCACCTGCTCCACAACCTGCGCGAGGGCGGGGAAGATCGGGTTGCTCAGCTCCGGGGTGATCAGCCCGATGAGCCCGGCGCTGCGCTGCCGCAGCCGGGGAGGGCGCTCGTAGCCGAGCAGGTCCATCGCGGCCACCACCGCTTGACGGGTGGCCGCGGACACGCCCGCCTTGCCGTTGAACACCCGGCTGACCGTCGCCTCGCTGACCCCGGCCTGGGCGGCGATGTCGCTCAACCGGGCGGTCACGCCTTCCATGTGTGTCCCTTCCGTCGCGGACGCACCCGAAGGAAAGACCTTGCAAAGGCTTTCAGCAAGTCCTTGACGGTCACAGTTCGGGCGCCAGGCCCGCCGAACCGAGACAGCGCGCCGCCTGCTCGGCCCCGGCGGCCATCGCCGCTGGCACGTCCGCGCCGGCGAGGTGCGCGACCAGGAAGCCGGAGAAGAAGGCGTCGCCGGCGCCGTTG
>NZ_JBFAAX010001238.1:0-1474 GCF_040639995.1 Actinosynnema sp. NPDC023658
CTGGACAGCCGCGGCAACCCGACCGTCGAGGTGGACGTGGAGAACTCGCTGTCCCCGCCGGCGCGGGCGGCGCTGCGCGCGCTGGTCGCGTTGAGCGACGTGTGGTGGGGCGCGGAAGTGCTGGCCGCCGCGTGCGGCACGCCCGACCCGCAGGGCGCAGCCAAGCTGGTGCGCACGGGCCTGGTGCGCGAGGATGCCGGCCGCTACTCCGTCGGTGGCTCCGTCGCGCGGCACGCGGGACGGGGCGCGGACCTCGTCCCGCTGGTCGACCGCATCGCCGGGTGGACGGCCACCGCCCGTCCCGACGCTGTCGCCGGTGAGCTCCGGGTCGTCGAGCGGGCCCTGCGCCTGGCCTTGGCGGCCGAGCTGCACGACACCGCGTTGACGTTGGCCCGCAACGCTTCCGCCACCCTGATCCGGTCACGCCACCTGGGTGCCGCGATGACCGTGCTCGGCCTCGGACTGCGGGCGGCGGTCGGCACGGGGTCGGCGCGCGACGAGCTCTCGTTCCGCTACGCCCTGGCCGTGTGCCGACTCGAAACCGGGAACACCAAGCAGGCGCTGGAAATGGCGATCGCGGCCGCGAGCCTGAGCCTGGACGACACCGACGAGGACCTCGCGCTCCGGGTGCGGGAGCTGCACGCGGAGGTGCAGCAGGTCGCCCGCCGACCACCATCCACGATGGACACGATCCTGGCCCGGGTCACCGAGGTCGGCAGCAGCGCGTTGGCCACGGTCACCGCCGGGGCGAAGGCGGTGCGGGAGGCTTGCGTCTCCGTCGTCACGAGCCTGCCCGGCGGCGTCCAACTCCTGCGGCTGGCGCAGGAGAACCCCGGGATCGTGCGGGGCGTCGCCTCCATCGCCGTGGTCGCCGGCCTCGTGCTCGCCACGGTCTCCGCCTCCGGCAACCACGACGAGGTCAGCGCCGCGCCGGCGGATCCCACCACCGCGCGGGCACTGCCCTCCGTGCCGGACGACGCCACCGACCCTCGCACGACAGACGACCCTCGCACGACAGGCGGCCCTCGCACGACAGGCGATCCGGCGGCCCCCGGCCGGACCGGCGGCACGACCACGACGTCCCCTCCCCCACTCCCCGGCAGCACGCCCACGCCGGGTGGCACCACGCCGGAGGACACGACGACGGGCGGACACCGACCAGGGGGCGGCGGCAACGACCCCGAACCGGAGGAACCGCGCCGATCGATCCCGGCCACGTGGGGTTTCGCCCGCGTCTGGCATGTCGACCGCCCGATCGGGACCACGCACGCCCTGTCCGGTCCCGGCGTGCAGGACAACGACGAGGCGAACTGGACCTACGGCCCGTGGGCGATGTCCAGCCCCCCGGCCGGCCACCCGACCGCCACGCACACCGCTGTCGGCCGGCACCGGGTCCGGCTCCCGGCCGTCGGCACGCCCGGCGGCAGCGTGCAGGTGACGGCCCAGGACTACGTCGGCTGGACCGCCACCGGTC
>NZ_JBFAAX010001239.1:0-1152 GCF_040639995.1 Actinosynnema sp. NPDC023658
GAAGCTGGCCGACACGTCGTGGGTCAGGCCGGGCGTCGCGGCGTGGCCGTGGCTCGACGGCGGGCACGACACGCAGCGGAACCTGGCGAAGCTCCAGCAGTGGGCCGACTACGCCTCGTCGCAGGGCTGGCCCTACCTGCTGGTGGACGACGGCTGGAAGGGCGTCACGTGGATCCCCGAGCTGGTCGACTACGCGCGGGCGCGCGGCGTGCGCATCATGCTCTGGTACCACTGGCAGGACCTGGACACCGAGGCCGAGCGGGACGCCGAGTTCACCCGCATCACCGGCTGGGGCGTCGCGGGCGTGAAGATGGACTTCATGGACTCCGAGGCGCAGGCCCGGCACCAGTGGTACGACGCGGCGCTGGCGAGCACCGCGCGGTACCGGCTGATGGTGGACCTGCACGGCGCGCGCCTGCCGGTCGGCGTGCACCGGACCTGGCCGCACGTGCTGACGACGGAGGACGTGCGCGGCGAGGAGTACCCGGGCGGGCGCACGATCGACCACGTGGCGGCGATCCCGTTCACCCGCGGCGCGCTCGGCCCGGCGGACTACTCACCGATGAGCTTCCAGCAGGGCAACCCGAACAGCGACGCCGCCGAGCTGGCGCTGGGCGTGCTGTACGAGAGCGGGATCATGCTGCCGGGCGGTCGGGTGGGCGACTACCAGGCCCGACCGGAGGCACAGCGATGGATGCGGCTGCTGCCGACCACGTGGGACGAGACGCGGTTCGTGTCCGGCGACCCGACCACCGGGGCCGTCCTGGCGCGGCGTGACGGCGACCGGTGGTTCGTCGGCGCGATCCGCAGGGGCGCGGCCGGCACGATCTCGTACTCCACAGCGTTCCTGGGCTCCGGCACGTGGCACGCCGAGATCACCACCGACGGGCCGTCCGGCCTGGTCCGCACCAGCAGGGTGATCCAGGCGGGCGAGACGATCGGCGTCGCGTCGGTCGCCAACGGCGGGCACGTCGTGAAGCTGACAAGGGTCGCCGCCGCGCCGACGGGCCCGCGGGTGCTGACCAACACCGGCACCGGGTTCGCGGTGGACGTGTACGACGCGGGCGTGGCCGACGACGTGCCGGTGATCGGCTGGCCGGGCAACGGCGGCGCGAACCAGCGCTTCACCGTGACGCCCCTGGGCGACGGCTA
>NZ_JBFAAX010001239.1:1162-1474 GCF_040639995.1 Actinosynnema sp. NPDC023658
CTACGTGCGGCTGGTGAACCAGAACAGCGGCAAGGACGTCGTGGTGCGGGGCGCGTCGCGTGACGCGGGAGCCAAGCTGATCCAGTACTCCTACGAGCCGAACGCCGACACCAACGACGAGTGGCTGCTCGAAGACGCGGGCAACGGCCGCTACCGGCTGGCGAACCGCTTCAGCGGCCTCTACCTGACGATGCCGTCGGCGCAGGGCGCGCAGGTGGAGCAGCGGGCCTACGACGGGAGCGGGCGCCAGGCGTTCACGATCGCCTGACGCCCGGCCCACCGCCCCGGGGCCGCCCGCCGGACAGCGCGGGC
>NZ_JBFAAX010001240.1:0-1473 GCF_040639995.1 Actinosynnema sp. NPDC023658
GCTGCCCCGCGTCCGCGGGCTGGCGAGGAACGACCCGGCCGACCTGGACACCGGCGCACGCCTGGCCGAGGAGCAGGGCGCCGCCCTCGTGCTGGCCCGCTTCCCCGCTGACCCACCAGGCCTGACCGCGGGCTCCCACACCGGTCCCACAAGACCTCCACAGCCCTCCGCTGACATGTGATCCCACACCAGGAGGAGGACCGATGGAGTTCGACGTCGTCGTAGTCGGGTGCGGGCCGGTCGGCGCGCTCACCGCCAACCTGCTCGGCGTCCGGGGCGTGCGCACCCTGGTCGTCGAGCGGGACACCGCACCGCACCGGCAGCCGCGGGCGTTCTCGTGCGACGACGAGGCGTTGCGGATCTACCAGCAGGCCGGGCTGCTGCAGGAGGTCGCCCGGGACACCTACCCGCCGGCGCGGGCCGAGTACGTCAACGCCAGGGGCCGGGCGTTCGCCACCATCGCGCTGGACGAGGTCGACTTCGGCCTGGGCAGCAAGCCCCTGCACTTCTTCGACCAGCCACGCCTCGAAGCGACCCTGCGAGCGGGATTCGACCGGTTCCCGCACGTCACGCTGCGCACCGGCCTGGAGCTGATGAGGCTCACCCAGGAGGAGGACGCCGTGACGGTCGTCCTGCGTGACGTGAGCACCGGCGAGGAGAGCGAGGTGCGCGCGGCGTACGTGCTCGGCTGCGACGGCGCCCGCAGCACCACCAGGGTCGCGGCCGGCATCTCGCTGACCGGAACGTCCTACGCCGAGCCGTGGCTGGCGGTGTCCGGTGACGTGGCGCCCGGCGCGGTGCGGGTGCCGACGACCACGTTCGTGTGCGACTGGCGACGTCCCGCGTTCGTCTCCCCCGGCGCGTTCGACACCTACCGGTTGGAGTTCATGCTGCGGCCGGACGAGGACCCGGCGGAGATGACCCGTCCGGACGTCGTCGCCCGGCTCGTCGCGCCGTACGTCGACCCGGACCGCTTCACCGTCACGCGCGCCGTCGTCTACACGTTCCACCACCTCGTCGCCGAGCGGTGGCGGGACCGGCGGGTGTTCCTGCTCGGTGACGCCGCCCACCAGATGCCGCCGTTCCTGGGGCAGGGCCTGTGCAGCGGGCTGCGCGACGCGGCGAACCTCACCTGGAAGATCGCCCTGGCGCTGAGGTCGGCGCACGCGGACTTCCCGCTGGACGGCTACGAGGCCGAACGGCGGCCGCACACCGAGGAGATGGCCCTCACCAGCGTCCGCCTCGGCCGGGTCTTCCTGGTGCGCAACAGGTTCGCGGCGTTCCTGCGGGACGTGGTGCTGCGCGCCGCGCAGACCGTGCCGCGGGTGCGCCGCATAGTGCGGCACTTCGAGTTCAAGCCGTTGCCCGCGCTGCCGGACGGGCGGGTCATGTTCCCGCAGCCCGAGGTGGTCGTCGACGGCGAGCGACGACTGCTCGACGACGTGCTCGGCCCGGACTTCGCGGTCATCGGAC
>NZ_JBFAAX010001241.1:0-1472 GCF_040639995.1 Actinosynnema sp. NPDC023658
GCTCGCGGGGCTGGCCGCCGGACTCGCGCACGTGACGACCGACCTGGTGGTGGTGCTCGCGGTGGACCAGCCGGGGATCACCCGGTCCACCGCGGACCGGCTCCTCGCGGCCGTCGGCGGCACCGGCGCGGTCCTCGTGGACGACGGGGGACGGGCGCAGTGGCTCACCGGCGCCTGGCACACCCGGGCGCTGCGCCGGGCCCTGCCCGCCGACCCCCGCGGCGCCTCGATGCGGTCCGTCCTCGGCCCGCTGGACCCGACGCCCGTCACCGCCCGACCGGGTGAGGCGAGGGACGTGGACACGCCGTCCGACCTCCTCGGCTGACACCCCTTCCCCGACCGCGCGTCGACCCGGCCGGGTCCGGACCAAGATCGGGTGGGAAAGGCGTGAGCTGCATCGCTGCCCGATTCCGGCACCGGACCCCTTCACAAGAGCCATACCGTCGGCAGGGGAGACTGACCACAGTCGTACAACCCTGTCGAGGAGGACCTTTTGTCCGAGCCCGCCGCCGAGGCGCCCCACACGCCGGCTCGTGACGCCCAGTTGCTCGAACGCACCGTGTTCGAGGTCAAGCGGGTGATCGTCGGGCAGGACCGGCTGGTCGAGCGGATGCTCGTCGGCCTGCTGGCCAAGGGCCACCTGCTGCTGGAGGGCGTGCCCGGCGTGGCCAAGACGCTGGCCGTGGAGACGTTCGCCAACGTCGTCGGCGGCTCGTTCTCCCGCGTCCAGTTCACCCCCGACCTGGTGCCCGCCGACATCCTCGGCACCCGCATCTACCGCCAGGGCAGCGAGAGCTTCGACGTCGAGCTCGGCCCCGTGGTGGCGAACTTCGTCCTCGCCGACGAGATCAACCGCGCGCCCGCCAAGGTGCAGTCCGCGATGCTCGAGGTGATGGCCGAGCGGCACGTGTCCATCGGCGGCAAGACGTTCCCGATGCCCAACCCGTTCCTGGTCCTGGCCACCCAGAACCCGATCGAGAACGAGGGCGTCTACCCCCTGCCCGAGGCGCAGCGCGACCGGTTCCTGTTCAAGATCCAGGTCGAGTACCCGACGGCCGAGGAGGAGCGGGAGATCGTCTACCGGATGGGCGTCGAGCCGCCGGTGCCCAGCCAGGTGCTCGGCCCGGACGAGCTGGTCCGCCTCCAGGGCGTCGCCTCCCGGGTGTTCGTGCACCACGCGCTGGTCGACTACGTGGTGCGGCTGGTCATCGCGACCCGCGCGCCCAAGGAGCACCAGCTCACCGACGTGGCCGGGTGGGTCGCCTACGGCGCGTCGCCGCGGGCCAGCCTGGGCATCATCGCCGCCGCCCGCGCCCTGGCGCTGGTGCGCGGGCGCGACTACGTGCTGCCGCAGGACATCGTGGACGTGGTGCCGGACGTGCTGCGCCACCGTGGAAACCTCGAAGAGACGGTGACCCGGAACAACCTGGAGGCGGCGGAGGAGATCGTCCGCCAGCTCCGGTTGCGCGACA
>NZ_JBFAAX010001242.1:0-1468 GCF_040639995.1 Actinosynnema sp. NPDC023658
GTCGGCGCAACCGTCACGCAGCACGGTCACCTGGTAGCCCCGGTCCGCCGCGTCGTAGCACGTCGCCGCGACCATCGCGCTGGTCGCCACCCCGGCGACCGCGATCCTGTCGACCCGACGGGCGCGGAGCACGTGGTCCAGATCGGTGCCGGCGAAGGCGCCGGCACGGCGTTTCAGCACGACGACGTCCTCGGCGGCCACCGGCAGGTCGATCTCGGTCCCCGCCGTGCCCTCGTGGAAGGCGTCCCCGGCCTCGAAGAACGACCTGTGCAGCTCGTTGTCCGGCAGCAGGTCGGCCCCGTTGGGCCGGAAGGCGAAGCGCACGAACACCACGAGCACCCCGGCCGCGCGGGCACGGGGGAGCAGTTCGGTGATCGGCGGCACGACCGCCCTGGCGAACGGGTAGTTGCCCGTGATGCCCCGCTGGACGTCACCGATCACCAGTGCGGTGGTCAAGGCAGGCTCCCGTCCAGCCGCTCGCCCGGTGCCCCGTGAGCAGGACACCCGGTCCGGCGGCCGTGGTGGTCGTGGTGGTCGGGTCGGCAGTGCGCCTGATCAAGCTACCGCTCGCCCGCTCCGGCCCGGTCCGACGGTGTCGCCACTGCGACACCGGCCCTGCCACGAGGTAACCCAGCGGCATGAACGCGAGACCGAACAGCAGGTCGTAGGACGAGACCCGGCTGAGCCGTTCGGTGAGAACCTGTTCCTGCACGGCGGTGTTGAACGAGACCGGGAAGACCTCGACGCCGATCCCGGCGACCGCCGCGCAGACGATCAGCACGGACTTCCTCGGACACCAGTCGGCCGAGGAACACGCCCCGGAACGGTTGCTCGCGCAAGGGGCTCAGCGGGACCCGGTGCCGTCGGACTCGTCGGTCGACAGCAGGTGTTCCGCGCCGTGTTCGAGCATCTTGGCCGTCTCCGTGGAGCGGGGCAGCATCGTGCTCTCGTAGGCGTGGACGGCTTCGTCGACGGTGGAGGAGCCGACGAGGGCGAGGGCGAGGTCGGTGGCGTCGAGCATCGCGAGGTTGACGCCGACGCCGAGCGGGGGCATGAGGTGGGCGGCGTCGCCGAGCAGGGTCACCGTCGGGTGGTGCTCCCAGGTGTGGGGGACCGGGAGGGCGAAGATCGGGCGGTCGACGTAGGGGCCGTCGTTGTCGGTGATCATCCGGCGCATGCGCGGGGACCAGTCGGAGAACTCGTCGAGCAGGTGGGCGCGGAGACCGGCGGTGTCGGAGGTGGTCAGGCCCGCGGCGGCGATCCAGTCGACCGGTGCCCGCCGGATGACGTAGACCCGGATGTGGTCGTCGCCGTTGCGCTGGGCGAAGAGGCCGCGTTCGCCGTCGGCCGCGTGGGCGCCGCCCTGGCCGACCAGCCGGGCGAGGTCGGGGTGGCGGTTCTCCACGTCGTCGAACCAGGCTTCCAGGAAGCTCACGCCGGTGTGCCGGGGGACGGCCGGCGAGACGGC
>NZ_JBFAAX010001243.1:0-1468 GCF_040639995.1 Actinosynnema sp. NPDC023658
GTGCTCGGCGTGCTGGGCGCGGGCGCGGCGTGGGTGCCGCTCGACCCGCGCGCCCCGCACGACCGCAGCGCCGCCCTGCTCTCCGACAGCGGCGCGCGGTGGCTGCTGGCGAGCCCCGAGCGGGCCGCCCAGGCCCACGACCTGGCCGCCGACACGGGCGTCGAGGTGATCGTCCTGGACGACGCCGCCGACCCCGACCTGCTGCCCGTGCGCGGCGGTGACGACGACCTCGCCTACGTCATCTTCACCTCCGGCTCCACCGGCCGCCCCAAGGGCGCGATGGTGCACCGCGCCGGCATGGTCAACCACCTGCTGGCCAAGGTCGAGGACCTCGGGCTGTCCGAACTGGACACGGTGGTGCAGAACGCGCCGCTGACGTTCGACATCTCGGTGTGGCAGATGCTGGCCGCGCTGGTCGCGGGCGGCACCACCCGCGTGGTCGGTGACGACGACGCGCTGGACCCGGTCGCGCTGTTCGGCCTGACCTCGGCGGAACGGGTCTCCGTGCTGGAGGTCGTGCCGTCGCTGCTGCGCACCGCGCTGGACGCGGCCGACGCGGGCGCGGAGCTGGCCGCGCTGCCCGACCTGCGGTGGCTGATGGTCACCGGCGAGGCGCTGCCCGCCCGCACCTGCGAGCGGTGGTTCGCCCGCGAGCCCGGCATCCCGCTGGTCAACGCCTACGGCCCGACCGAGTGCTCCGACGACGTCACGCACGCCGTGCTGACCGCCGACACCCCGGTCGCGGTGACCGGCGTGCCCATCGGCCACGCCGTGCGCAACACCCGCCTGTACGTGATGGACGAGCACGGCGTGCCGGTGCCCGCGGGCGTGCCCGGCGAGCTGTACGTCGGCGGCGTCGGGGTCGGCCACGGCTACCTGGGCGACCCGGTGAAGACCGCGACCGCGTTCGTCCCCGACCCGTTCGCCACCCTGGCGGGCGCGCGGCTCTACCGCACCGGTGACGTGGTGCGCCGCCGTCGGGACGGTCAGCTGGAGTTCCTCGGCCGGCGCGACCACCAGGTCAAGATCCGCGGCCAGCGCATCGAGCTGGGCGAGGTCGAGGCGGCGCTGCGGCGGCTGCCGGGCGTCACCGACGCCGTCGTCACCACCAGCCCGGACGCGGCCGGGCAGAACCGGCTCGTCGGCTACGTGGTCGGCTCGTCGGTCCCGGTCGGCGGCATCCGGGAGGCGCTGGCGCCGTCGTTGCCGGAGGCGATGGTCCCCGCCGCGGTGGTCGTCCTGGACGAGCTGCCGCTGACCCCCAACGGCAAGGTGGACCGCCGCGCGCTGCCGGAGCCCGACTTCGGCGGCGGCACGGGCCGGGCCGCGCGCACGCCCCGCGAGGAGGTGCTGTGCACCGTGTTCGCCGAGGTGCTCGGCGTGCCCGCGGTCGGCGTGGACGACGACTTCTTCGCCCTGGGCGGTCACTCGCTGCTGGCGACCAGGCTGGTCAACCGCATCCGCTCGG
>NZ_JBFAAX010001244.1:0-1468 GCF_040639995.1 Actinosynnema sp. NPDC023658
GTGCGCAGCAGCTCGGCCAGCCCGGTCACGGAGTCACCGCCGTGGTCCGCCGCGCCACGTCGTTGTACCCGTGGTTGGCGCGGGCGACCCGCAGCGGCACGCCCGCCCGCACGTCGGTGAGCACCTTGGCCTCCATCTCGGCCACCCGCGTCACGGTGTCGACCACCTCGGCCACGAGGTGGGCCGGCACGACGACGACACCGCTGCCGTCGGCCGTGACGAGGTCGCCGGGGCGCACGGTGATCCGGTCGCCCTCGGCGCCGATGGTCACCGGCTGCTGCGTGGCGACCTTGCGCACGCGGTTCTTGCCGGACCGCATGAACGCGCCCCGGGCCCACACCGAGTAGTCGAGCGCGCGGATGCCGTCGACGTCGCGGCAGTAGCCGTCGATCACGGTCCCCGCGATGCCCTTGGCCACGGCCACCTCCGCGAGGATGTCGCCCCACACCGTGCAGTGCGGTCCGTCGTTGGACAGCACGACGACCGAGCCCGGCGGCACGTCGTCGATGTAGTCCGCGGCGGCGGCGCGCTCGCCCTCGGCCACCGGCTCGAAGGTGACGGTGAACGCCGGTCCGACGACCACGCCGGTACCGGACTGGCGCGCGGCACCCCACAGCGTGCCCGGCACGCCCGCGATGTCCAGTGCGTCGCTGACCGCCGAGGTGCCGAACGCCGCCAGCTCGCGGCCGAGGTCCGTCATGAGCCGTCGTCGATCACGTGAACAGCCAACTTCTGGCCTCCCTGGAAGATGTTGATTTTGGCGTTGCGACTCGCCTTGGACCCGAAGCCGGCCACCCGGCCGCCGAGCAGGTAGGTGTCCAGGCTGATCGGCATGGCGTGCACCTGATCCGACCCGGCCTCCACGACGGGGTAACCGGTGGGCACCACCCGCCGCTGCACGAGGTGCCCGCCGCGCAGGCCGGCCGCGACGGCGTCGCGCCACGCGTCCGGAGCGCAGTCGTGGCCGATGGTCACGCCGTCGCCCCTGATGTCGTAGTGCTGCTTGAGCACGAACCCGCGCGGGTCGGCCAGCAATCGGTCGGCCAGCGGGCCGCCGTCGTCGTCGACCGCGTCCGGGGTGAGCTTGCGCGCCCACGGCAGCAGCTCGGAGACCAGAGCCCGTTCCGCGGCGGTGAAGAGGTCGGCGTGCTCTGGCTGCTGCACGAGCGCCAGCGTCAGCTTGTTCTCCGCGACGTACCGCGCGCCGAACGGGTTGACGTGCACCACGGCGGTGTCCCGGACGGCGCGTTCCCACCGGTCGACGAAGGCCGGGTCGGCGCAGTACGCCAGCCAGGACACCGTGTTGACCTTGTTCCAGCACAGGTCGGCGGGCCGGCCGTCGAACCGCACCCGGTCGCCGTCGACCCCGATCGTGCGCGGGTCGGCCAGGAACGCGTCCACGCCGGCGGCCCGCAGGCACTCCACCAGCTCGACGCTCTCCACGTTCGGGGTGCCCGCGGGCTGGAGG
>NZ_JBFAAX010001245.1:0-1465 GCF_040639995.1 Actinosynnema sp. NPDC023658
GGTCGAGACCACCACGACCGAGACCACCACCGCGGAACCCGCGGAACCCACGACCACCCCACCGGTCGGCACCGAACCGAGCACGTCGGAGCCGACGGTCGAACCCACCACCCCCGAGGGGTCACCGGCCCCGGAGGCGCCCGCCGACCCGGCGGAGGGATCTGTCGACCTGACGATCACCGTCACCTTCGACCAGCCCTCGTACGTCGCGGACGAGACCATCCGAGCACGTGCCCGCGTCACCAACAAGGGCACCGCCACCGCGACCCACGTCCAGGTCGTCTCGGACGCCGTCGTGGACAGCAACTACTGGCAGGGGTTCGGCTTCGGCGTGTCGATCGAGCCCGGACAGGCGGCGGAGGGCACGCTCGTCGCCCGGCTGAACTCCCGGGTCGACCTGCTGACCCTCGCCGCCACGACCCGCTCCGACGAGCCGGACGCCGACCCGGCCGACAACACGGCCACGGCCACCGTCCCCATCACCTACGTCCGGGGCACCCTCAAGGGAACGGTGTACGCCGACTACAACGGCAACGCGGCCAAGGACGCCGGCGAGGAGTTCACGAACCTCACCGTCACGGTGAGCGGCGGTCCGGCGCAGGGCACCTACGCCACGGTGACCGACTCGGCGGGGCGCTTCGCGTTCGAAGGGCTGCCCCGCGGCGGTTACCTGATCTCGTTCGCCGCCGCGGACTGGTCGTTCCCGTGGACCAACGCCACAGTGGACGGTGAGGACGACCCGGACCTGTTGTTCCGCGCCGCCTACCTGCTCGACCCGGTGCTGACCGCTTCGGCGGCGTTCGACCGGCAGGGCTACCGGGCCGGCGACACCGCCCTGCTGACGCTGACCCTCACCAACAGCGGTGCGGTGCCGGTCCCCGGCATCACGGCGTCGTGCTCGACGACGGGGTGGTCACACCCCGAACTCGGTGAGTTGGCGCCCGAGGGTCCGGGCGTCAGCGTGCCGGCGCACGCCGCCCGCTCCTTCGACGTGCGGATGCCGATCGACGACCGGACGGCCGGTCAGGGCTACGTGAGGGTCGACTGCAAGTTCGGCGAACGGCAGTACTCCAACGGTGACGTCACCGCGAGCGCGATCACGCGGATCTCCGGTGCGATCGTGGCGACGGTCTCCGGTCAGGTGACGTTGCCGCTGGGGATGCCCCCCGGGGCGCAGTGCGGTTGTTCCGGACCGCGTCCGGGCGTGCCCGTGCCGGACCTGAAGGTGTACCTGAAGGACCAGTTCACCGGTGCGGTGCTCGCCCGTGCCACCACGACCGGCCAGGGCGGCTTCGAGTTCCACGACGTCCCGGCCGGGCTGCACAACTTCGGCGTGGTCGGACCGTGGAAGATCACCTACGGTGGGCCGGAGTTCTCCGTCAGCACCGGTGACAGCCGATCCCACCTGGTGTACGTCGTACCGGGTCCGGACCAGGCCGACCCGGAGCCGCCGCGGCCGGACGGC
>NZ_JBFAAX010001246.1:0-1464 GCF_040639995.1 Actinosynnema sp. NPDC023658
GGCCGCGTCGAACCCGGCGAGACCGACCACGCCGCCGTCGTCCGCGAGTGCGCCGAGGAGCTGGGCGTGACCGTCACCCCCGGTGACCAGGTGCCGGGCCTGGCGGAGGAGCTGACCGTGCGCTGGCGGGCCGACCAGTTCAGCGCGGCCGAGGAGGCCCACGGCTGGCGACTGCGGCCCAGGGGCGAGCACGTGGTGTGCCTGGGCGGGGTCGAGTTCCGGCTCGACAACCTCCACTTCCACCGGCCGAGCGAGCACTGGGTCCGCGGTCGCCCTCGGGGCGCGGAGCTGCACGCGGTGCACGTGAGGGCGGACGCCGAGCTGCGGGCGTGCGTGGTCGCGGTGTTCGTCGACCTGGGCGAGCCGGGCGCGTCGGAGGGCAAGCCGCCCAGCGGCATCGACCTGCCGGCGCTGTTCCCGGGCGGCGGCTTCCACCGCTACGAGGGCTCGCTGACCACGGGCGCGTTCGACGAGGTGGTCAGCTGGGTCGTCATGGACGAGCCGGTCCAGGTCGAGGAACCGGCCCTGCGCGCCTTCGTCCGAGCCCACGCCGACCGCCCCCGACCGGTCCAGCCGCTGAACCGCAGGTTCGTGCTGAGGACCGGGTGACGCGGCGCTGACGCCTCAATAAGGTCACCACGTATGCGCGTACCCCTGACTGTCGCCGACTTCCTCTACCGGGCGGAGCAGGTCTTCGCCGACACGACGGCCACCGTCGACGAGCCCGACCAGCCCGCCGCACCCGTGCCGACCACCACCTTCGGGCAGTTCGCCGCCCGCGTCCGCGCCTGGCAGGCCGGGTTCGACGCGCTCGGCGTCGGTGAGGGCGAGCGGGTGGCCGTGGTCAGCCACAACTCGGCCCGGCTGCTCGAACTGCTGCACGCCGTGCCCGCCGGCGGTCGCATCGCGGTGCCGGTGAACTTCCGGCTGCGACCCGACGAGGTCTCCTACATCGTCGAGCACAGCGGCGCGTCCGTGCTGCTCGTCGACCCCGAGCTGGAGCTGGACGGCGTCACCGCCCGGCACCGCTTCGTGCTCGGCGAGCAGACCGAGTCCGAGCTGATGCGCTTCGACACCGAGCCCCGCCCGTGGGGCGAGCCGGACGAGGACGCCACCGCCACGATCAACTACACCTCCGGCACCACCGCCCGCCCCAAGGGCGTGCAGATGACCCACCGCAACATCTGGATCAACGCGGTCACCTTCGCCATGCACACCCGCGCCTGGGAGCGGGACGTCTACCTGCACGTGCTGCCGATGTTCCACTGCAACGGCTGGGGGATGCCGTTCGGCCTGGCCGGGCTCGGCGTGCCGCAGGTCGTGCTGCGCAAGGTCGACGGCGCCGAGATCCTGCGCCGGGTCCGCGACCACGGCGTCACGCTGATGTGCGGTGCACCCGCCGTGTGGAACGCCGTGCTCGACGCCGCCCAGGACTGGGACGGCGAGATCCCCGGCCGCGACCGG
>NZ_JBFAAX010001247.1:0-1464 GCF_040639995.1 Actinosynnema sp. NPDC023658
CACCGACCGCACCACGTCCGGCCCGGTCACGAACACCTTCCCCGCCGGCGCCATGATCACCACGTCGGTCAACAGGGTGCCCGACACCGCGTCGGGGCTGACTCCCACCGCACTCCACAGGTCCCGGCGAGCGGCGGCGGTCGTGGGGGGCGTCCCGGTCGCAGCGGCGAGCGCGCGGAGGACCACGGCGGCGGTCACCTGCCCGTCGTCCAGCGCGTGAGCGTCCCCGCATGCGGCGCCGGCCAATTCGGCGAGCTCGAAGGCCGACTCGACGGGAACCGCGTCCGCCACGGCGCCCGGCGTGCGGGACGCCAGCGGAACGGTCCGCGCCAGCGTCCGCAACACCGCCATTGCGTGCCGGACCACGGTTTCGGCTTCGTCGCCAGCACGGATGAGTAGTCCTGTGCGGCGCAGTCCGTCCCGCCACGTGGTTCCCCATGGCGCGGCGTCCAGCCCGGATTCGGCTACGGCGCGCTCCCAGAACGCCCACAGGTCGACCTTCGTCACCTCACGCGCCCTGCTCGCCGCTTCCGGTCCCCGAGCGGGCTGCCGGTCAGTTCCGCAACCACGGTGACCAGTCCGTGGCCGATCGCCGAAGCCCTGAGCACGGCATCCAGCTCGGTCAACCGGATCCTGCTCCGCCCTTGGGGCACGGTGCGGCCGAGCAGCCTGGACAGGTCTTCGGCCGCCTGGTAGTCCAGGTCCGCGACGACGGCTCCGGTCGACAAAAGTCCGTTGCCCTCCAGCTTGCGAACCGAACGCCACAGCGGTTCCAGACCGGCCAGGTAGTCGCGGGCCGGTGCGGGGATGTGGTCGGCCACGGCTCAGCCCGTCGATCGCAGGTAGTGCCGGTTGCCGCCGTCCCAGTGCACGTGGGTGGCGGCTGCCGCGGTTCCCTCGGCCCGGCGGATCTCGTAGACGTCGTCGCTGGGAATCTGAGGGTAGGCGCCCCACAGCGCGTGGCCGGTCATGCAAAAGTCGACGTCCATGCGCACGAGCAGGCCCGTCAACCCGGCGATGGTCCGCTCGTCGACCTTGACGAATGCGCCGTCAATTAGGATCAGGCGAAGCACACTGCCGCAACTGCTGTCTCGAGTCGGGTTTCCGACAGAAGGGCGACCTCGACAACGCTCGATCTCGCATGAGGCGCCATTTATTGGCGCTGTTTGGTCCGCATCTGGCCCAAAACGTGTCTAATAGCGCTAAGGGATATATCATGTCGATTGTATTTGCGGCGGAAATAGGTGTGGATGCGTTCGGCGTCCCAGCCGGGGCGTCGTCCCAATCGCACGATGTAGTCTTGAGTCGGCTTTGACGGCAACCTTGTTTTTTTAACGACTTCGGCCGGTCGGTCCCCGCTTCGGATGTCGTGGTGCACGCGTCTGCTGGTGTCGTCGTCGTACATCATGAGAACCGGACCCTCTCCACGACGCTAAGAACCGTCGTGACTGCAGGTAAATGCCG
>NZ_JBFAAX010001248.1:0-1463 GCF_040639995.1 Actinosynnema sp. NPDC023658
TGTTGTAGAGCCGCGGGTTGGGGTCGGGGGGGTGGGGGTCGTCGGCCGCCGCGGCGGCCAGCGCCTGCCGGACCCGCCATTCGACCACGCCCAACCGCGCCCACAGGTACAGCAGGTCCGCCTCGCCCACCCCGGACGGTCTCCGGTCGGGCCCCGGTGCGACCGGCGGCGCGGGCGCCTCCACGCGGAACGGGTCCTCCGGCAGGCCGGTCATGGTGTCGATCACCTGGTCGGTCATCGGATCGTCCCCCCGCGTCGCCGCCGGGGTCCGGGCGAGGGCTTGGGCCTGGTGGCCGCGAACCCGTCACCGTCGGCGGTCGACGGTCCCTCGTAGCGCAACCGGCGCGAGCGCTCGCCCGACTGCGCCGCCGTCTCCAGCACCACGCCCTCGGTGACGGGCGGCCCGGCGGCCGTCCACTCGCCGGCCAGCGGCGCGATGACCTTGAGGTCGATGGACGGTTTCAGCTCACCGCCCAGCGCGGACCACATCTCCGAGGTCGCCCGCCCGTCCGGTGGCTGGGCGGAGTTCAGGATCACCCCCAGCCCCAGCTCGGCCAGCGACCCGGTCAACCACTCGTCGGCCATCCGCTCGACGCGCACCAGGCTCGCCAGCACCTCCGACAGCAACCGGTGCTCGTCCTGGGCGCGGTTGGTCCACGCCGTGATCAGGTAGGCCAGCTCGAACCACCGCGCCGGGCCGCGCCACCCGGTCAGCAGGCCCTCGTCGTCGTAGATCTCCATGCCGCCCGCGTGACGCCGCATCACGTCCTCGCGGATGTCGTGCAGGAACACGTTGACCGTGGGCGCGTTGCGGCGCGCGGACCAGTCCTTGGTCGGCGCGTCGAACGACAGCTCACCCCCGCCGCCGGGCACGCCCGCGGCCGTGAGCATCCGCCGGATCGCCTCGTCCACCTCGTGGATCACGGGCACCTCCTCGTCGTCGTGGGGTTCACCTGCGCGCCACCATGTCCGGCGGCCCGATGGACGCGGCCACGACCAGGAACGGCGTGGTGACCGCGCTGAAGCCGGGACCGGTCGCGGTGATCGTGCGCGGGCCGGTCTGGTCCTTGGTCAGGATCAGCAGCTGCGCGGTGAACCGGCCGTCACCGCGCGGGATCGTCGGCGCGGCGGCCGCGGTGATGCCGGGCGACCAGGCCAGCCGGACCGGCGCACCGGGCGGGAAGTCCTCGCCGCGCACGGACGTGACGAACCCCGGCTCACCGATCGGCGGCACGGCCACGATCCTCGGCTGCAGCACGGTCACCGGTGCGACCGCCGTGTTGTCGCCCGGGTTCGCGTCGGTGCCGGTGGTCCGCAGCACGCCGCGCACCTCCGTCCGCACCGCCTTGTCCGGCGCGAGCACCACCTGCACGACCTGGGTGGAGCCCACCGGCAGGTCGGACAGCACGCAGCTCGTGGGCGCGCACCCCGGCGGCAGGGCCGCGACCGGCACCTGCGCGGGC
>NZ_JBFAAX010001249.1:0-1459 GCF_040639995.1 Actinosynnema sp. NPDC023658
CGCCGTCGGACGGGCTGTGGGCGTCCTGGGTGCCGTGGCAGCTCAGGTGCACCCACGTGGCGTCGTGCAGCGCGTCGCGCACGGCGGCACGCGTGGCCTGCTCGTCGCGCAGCACGCGTGCGCCGGGGAACGTCCGGGTGACGACGTCCAGTTCTTCCAGCACCTGCGGCAGCGGCAGCTGTCCCGGGGTGGTGGTCAGGCCGACGGCGAGGAAACCGCCGGTGGTCGTCGCGGCGCGGTCGCGGCACTCGACCAGCGCCCGCAGCGTCGGGGTGTAGGAGGAGACGACGTGGTCGAGCAGGCCCGGTCCGCCGCGCGCGCCGGCCGCGTGCAGGGGCAGCAGGGCGAGGACGCCGGCGGGGGACCACCAGATTCGTCGGACGGGGCCGAGGGCGTCGAGCACCGGTCGCGCCACCTCGTGCCACAGCCAGTCCAGGACGCTGACCAGGTGCTGGTTGAGCACCACGCGGGCGGTCGGGTCGTGGGTGGTCTCGTACTCCTCCAGCGCGACCAGGTACCGGGTGGCGCGGGAGAGCACGGTGGCGTGGTCGATGCCCAGCGGCAGCTCGGTGGTCCGGTCGGCGGTGACGAGGAGCGCGTCGCTGCGCCACTGGCTGACGTTCACCACGACCACGGGCCCGTCGGCGGCGGCACGGCGGAGTTCGGCGGCGCGGGGTGGGCGCAGGAAGTGGGTGAAGCCCGGCATCGCCCGGATCCGGTCCAGCAGCTCGTCGCGCTCCTGGGTGAGGTGGGGCCTGCGGTCCGCGATGCGGCGCTGCCACGGGTCGGGGTCGTCGGGTCGGTGCCGCAGCGCGGTGTCGAGCTCCACGAGCCGGTCGGCCGCCTCCGGGTCGACGGCCCGCAGGGCGGTCAGGCCCTCGCCGGCGTCGAGCAGCTGCGACCAGATCACGCCTCTCGCCTGTTCCAGCAGTTCCAGCGCCCGGTCGGGGTCGCCCGCGTGGATCGCGCAGCTCGCGGCCTCCGAGGCGAGGCCGCTCCACCGGGCCAGGCGGCGTTCGCGGACCGCGCGGTCCAGGCCGTGCGTCGTGGCCGGTCGCAGGAGGTCGACGGCGGCGGTGTAGCCGTTGAGCGCGGTGTTCCACATCGCGTGGTCCGCCGCGGTCTCCGCCCAGCGGGCCGCCGCGGACGCCCGGTCGGACGTGGCCGCGGAGAGGTCCGCCACGACCTCCCGGCACAGCTCGACGATCTCCTCGACGTGGTCGCCGGGCAGGCTGCGGGCGAGGTTGAGCGCGGCGGAGGAGCGGGCGGTGGGGTAGGTCATCGCCTCGCGGTAGGTGCGCAGGGCCTCGTCGCGGTCGGCGGTGGAGCCGGTCGTGAGGTGGCACAACCACAGCGTGTTGGCCAGGTCGTTGAGGTGGTTGCCTCGGCGGCGGTCGTGCGGGGCGAGACCGGCCAGGACCTCCCGGCGCAGCCGCGCGGTCCGGGCCAGCTGCTCGGT
>NZ_JBFAAX010001250.1:0-1458 GCF_040639995.1 Actinosynnema sp. NPDC023658
CTTCACCTTCATCCTCAACTACCGGATCATCGAGGAGGAGGGTCCGACCAGCGCCGCCACGGTCGGCTACCTGCTGCCCGTCGTGTCCGTCGCACTGGGCGCGCTGGTGCTGGGCGAGTCGCTCACGCCCCGGGTCGTCGCGGGCATGGCGGTGGTCCTGGCGGGCGTCGCCCTGACCCGAGTGGCGCTGAGCCGCGCGAAGCGGGACCACGGGAGGCCCGGTCCCTCGACGGGGGAGCGGTCGGAGCGGGGGTTGTCGGGGATGGGCCGGTCGGCGTCGGCCAAGCGGCCGGGAGAGCGAACCGGGCGTTACCAGTTGTCCGTTATGTCCACCGAGCGTGACGGGTCGGGCGGCCGTTCGGCCGGCCACCGGTGACCATGGCATAACCGCTGGTCAGGCTGCTGGTCTGAGCCCAGGACGAGTGAGGTCGACCCCGTCAACCCTGCGGCGGGGCGCGCTCGGCCGGGCTCCCCCGAAGGAGCCGACCCGTGCGCCCCCTGCACCGAACACTCGCCGTCCTGACCGCCGCCACCACGGCCGTCGGGCTCACCACCGCCACGGCCCTGGCCGAACCCCTGCACCAGGCCGACGTCGTCACCGCGACGGCGTCCGCCACCGTCCACCCGATCAAGGACTCCTACATCGTCACGCTCGACGCCACGGCCCGCAGCGGCGCGAGCGCGGCGGTGGCAGCCACCGCGGGCGTCACGCCGACCCACGTCTGGGACGCGGCGCTGCACGGTTTCGCCGCCAAGCTCACCCCGGCGCAGCTGCGCAGGCTCAGCCGCGACCCGGCGGTCAGCACGATCGAGCAGGACGTGCTGGTCACCGACGCGCTCGACGCCACCCAGAGCAACCCGCCGTCGTGGGGCATCGACCGGGTCGACCAGCGCGCCCTGCCGCTGTCCAAGAGCTACACCTACGCCTACACCGGCGCGGGCGTTCACGCGTACGTGATCGACACCGGCATCACACCCGGGCACGCCGACTTCGGTGGCCGGGCCACGTTCGACTACAACGGCTACGACACGAACAACACCGACTGCCACGGCCACGGCACGCACGTCTCCGGCACCATCGGCTCCGCCACCTACGGCATCGCCAAGGGCGTGCGGCTGCACGGCGTGAAGATGATGAACTGCTCCGGCAGCGCCACCACCACCTCGGCGCTGAACGCGATCAACTGGGTGACGGCCAACCACACCAAGCCGGCCGTGGCCAACACGTCGTGGAACTTCACCGCTTCGGCCAGCCTGGAGAGCGCGATCCGCACCATGATCGCCTCGGGCGTCTTCCTGGCGACCTCGGCGGGCAACACCGGCGGCAACTCGTGCGACCGCCTGCCGCGCAAGGTCGAGACGGCCAGCGTGGTGGCCTCCTCCACCGACACCGACGCCCGGTCGTCGTTCTCCAGCACGGGCCCGTGCGTCGACCTCTACGCGCCGGGCAGCTGTGTG
>NZ_JBFAAX010001251.1:0-1456 GCF_040639995.1 Actinosynnema sp. NPDC023658
GCTGGCGTGCCGTGGCCGCCAGGACCTCGTCGGCCGAGGCCCCGGGCGGACCGTGGGTGTTCCAGGTGTCCGCGCGTTGTGCGGCCACGCGCAGCAGGGTCGGTGACTGGCCCCCGACCGTGATCGGCAGCCGCGGCGGCCGAACCGGGCCCGGCGCGGTCGCGACGTCCCGGACCCACAGGTGCGACCCGGTGTAGCTGAACATCCCTCCCGTGCCGCGCAGCACGCCGTCCACGATCGCGACGTAGTCGGTGAACCGCTCCGCGCGCTCCTTGGGCGACCACGGCTGCTCACCGACGCTGTAGTGGTCGAACGGGAAGATCCCCGCACCGATGCCCAGGTCGAACCGACCTCCGGACAGGTGGTCCAGCGCCGTGGCCTGCTTGGCCAACTGCACGGGCGGGCGCAGGATCTGGTTGGCCACGAGCACGCCGAGCCGGATGCGCTCGGTGGCCACCGCACCCGCCGCCAGCACCGCCCAGCTGTCGAACCAGGTGCCCCACCGGTCGCGCAGGTCGGCGCTGTGGTCGGGGAGGAACACCTGGTCGAACCCGAGGCTCTCCACCCAGCGGATCCGCTCGACGAGCACGGGGAACGGCCGGTCGGGGTACAGCATGACGCCGAACTTCCCGGTCGGCGCCGCGCGCGGCGGTGGGCCGTGCCCCGGTTGTCGCCGGACGTGCCCGCCGGTGGCTCCGGTGGACGTCATGCCGCTCTCCCTGTCCGCTCGACGGTTCCGGGCCAGGAGTCGACCAGGCGAGGCCCGCACCGCTCAACCCGCGCGCGGCACGGCGTCCGCGAATCAACCGATCGGGCGTGCCGCCGGTGGGCCGGCGTCGTCACAGCAGCTCCGGGTCCGGCCGGGGGTCGGGCACCGGCGCCCACCCCTCCTCCGACCGCTGGTAGGTCCACCGCGGCCCGTCGCGCAGCAGCCCGGTCAACGCCGCGAGCAGCCGTTCGACGTGCTCGGTGGTGGTGCCCAGGCCGATGCTGGCCCGCAGCGCGCCACCGGACCCACCACCGACCAGGTGCCGCACCGCCAGGTGCGCGCAGAACGAGCCGTACCGGATGCCGATGCCGTGCTCCGCGGCGAGCGCGGTGGCGATGAGCTGCTGGTCGACCGGCTCGCCGTCCCGGCCGACGAGGGTGAAGGACGCGACCCCGATCCTCGGCTGCGCCGGACCCCACATGTCGAGCAGGCGCACGCCCGGCACCTCGGCCAGGCCGTGCCGCAACCGGTCGGCCAGCGCCTCCTCGTGCCGCCTGATCACGTCCCATCCCGTCGTCGACAGGGTGTGGCAGGCGGTCGCCAGCGCGTGCGCGCCCACCACGTTCGGCGAACCGCCCTCGTGCAGGTGGGGGAGGGCCGACCAGGTCACCGCCTCCACACCCGCCTCGACGGCCACCCGAGCGGTCGCGCCGCCGCCGGCCAGGTACGGCTCGGCGTCGGCCAGCC
>NZ_JBFAAX010001252.1:0-1455 GCF_040639995.1 Actinosynnema sp. NPDC023658
CTAGGCTGGTGGCAGTTCACCTAGGAGGAAGACCAGCCGTGTCCGTCGTCGGTGTCCTCGCCCTTCAGGGCGACGTCCGTGAGCACCTCGTCGCGTTGGCCGAAGCCGACGTGCTGGCCCGCCCGATCCGCCGCCCCGAGGAGTTGGCCGAGGTCGACGGCGTCGTGCTGCCGGGCGGCGAGTCGACGACCATCAGCCGCCTGCTCGCCACGTTCGACCTGCTGGAGCCGCTGCGCGCCCGCGTCAAGGAGGGCATGCCGACCTACGGGTCGTGCGCCGGGATGATCCTGCTGGCCGACCGCGTGCTGGACGGGCGCCCCGACCAGCACCAGCTCGGCGGGCTCGACATCGTGGTGCGCCGCAACGCGTTCGGCAGGCAGGTCGACTCCTTCGAGGCCGACCTCGACTTCACCGACGTGGGCGAGGTGCACGCCGTGTTCATCCGCGCCCCGTGGGTCGAATCGGCGGGGGAGGACGTGGAGGTACTCGCCCGGGTGCCCGAATCCGAGGACGCCGGTGAGGCCGCCGGTAGGATCGTCGCGGTTCGGCAGGGGCACGTGCTCGCCACCTCGTTCCACCCGGAACTGACCGGTGACGGGCGGGTGCACCGCCTTTTCGTGGACATGGTCCGTGCCGCGGGCTGAGGATTCGACGGAGGAGAAATGAGCGGCCACTCAAAGTGGGCGACCACCAAGCACAAGAAGGCCGCAATCGACGCCAAGCGCGGCAAGCTCTTCGCGCGGTTGATCAAGAACATCGAGGTGGCGGCCCGCACCGGCGGGGGTGACCCCGACGGCAACCCGACCCTGTACGACGCCATCCAGAAGGCGCGCAAGAACTCGGTGCCGCTGGACAACATCGAGCGCGCCCGCAAGCGCGGCGGTGGCGAGGAGGCGGGCGGCGCCGACTGGCAGACCATCATGTACGAGGGCTACGGCCCCAACGGCGTGGCGGTCCTGGTCGAGTGCCTGACCGACAACCGCAACCGGGCCGCGTCCGAGGTCCGCACCGCGATGACGCGCAACGGCGGCTCGATGGCCGACCCCGGCTCGGTGTCGTACATGTTCACCCGCAAGGGCGTCGTGATCGTGCCGAAGGGTGACGGCCTGAGCGAGGACGACGTGCTCATGGCGGTGCTCGACGCGGGCGCGGAGGAGGTCAACGACCTGGGCGAGAGCTACGAGGTCGTGTCCGAGGCCGGTGACCTGGTCGCGGTGCGCAAGGCGCTCCAGGAGGCCGGGTACGACTACGAGTCGGCCGAGGCCAACTTCCTGCCGTCGGTGTCGGTGCAGCTGGAGGCCGAGGGCGCGCGGAAGATCTTCAAGCTGATCGACGCGCTGGAGGACTGCGACGACGTGCAGAACGTGTTCGCGAACTTCGACGTGTCCGACGAGGTGATGGCCGAGGTCGACTGACCTCGCCCGGTGGTTCCCCTCAGCCCCGCGCCGGTCCGCC
>NZ_JBFAAX010001253.1:0-1452 GCF_040639995.1 Actinosynnema sp. NPDC023658
CCGGCACTTCCCGACCAAGGAGGGCCTGTTCGAGGCGGTCATCCTCAGCCACGTCGAGCAGCTGGCGGACCGCGTCCGGGCCATCTCCTCGGCGCCGGACCCCGGCACGGCGTTCTTCGAGTTCTGCGTCCACTGCGCGAAGCAGGGCGCGGCCAACGTGGCACTCGCGCAGGCGCTCGGCGGCGTCAGCAGCAGCACCCACACGAAGGTCACCGCGGCCGTGGCCGACATGCACGGGTCGCTGGCAGAGGTGCTGGTGAACCTCCAGGACCGCGGTGTCATCCGCAGGGACGTGACCGTGGCCGACCTCAACGGCTTCTTCGCCGGAGTGCACGCCGCCGCCGAGCACAACCCCGGCGACCCGGAGATCCCGACCCGCATGATGGAGATCGTCTGCGACGGCCTGCGCACCACCCGCGCGGTCAGTCGAGCGTGATCTTCACGTGGGCGACCACGTCCGGGCCGGCGGGTCCCTCGATGTACCACTCGCGGGTGCCCTTCAGCCCGGTGTACGCCCCGCTCGTCCCGACCGCGTCGAACCGCACCGTGCCGCCGGCCAGCATGTCGGCGCGGTCGGCGCGCCCGGACACCCGGATCGTGCCGTCCGGCAGCTCCACCGCCTCCTCGTAATCGGTGATGACGTGCCCGTCGGGAGCACGCACCTCCGCCACCGTGACGAAACCCAGCACGTGCCCGATGACCTCACCCCCGTCGCCGTAGACCTCGTCGTAGTAGGTGAAGGCGTCGCCCGGCCGGGACATCGCCTCCTGCACCGGGGAGCCGACGAGCTTCCAGTCGACGGTCCGCTCGGTGAACTCGATGACGGTCGTCATCACTCGCCCCTCTCGTCGTCGGTGATCGCCTCGCCGGGATGGTGCACCCCGTTGTTTCAGCCGTCCTTGGCCGCGGCTAAAGCCCTCCGGGCCCAAGTAACCCCTTAGCGCGCCTTTAGCGGACGTTCCGACGATGGCGGTGCCGCCCGTTCCTCCGAGCGGACGCGCTTCCCCACCGGAAGCGGCCACGAGGTCTTCGGCCTCCTCGACCACGAACTCGGGATTCCCTGGATGGCGAACGAACAGAAGCTTCGCGACTACCTCAAGCGCGTGACCACCGAGTTGCACGAGACCAGGCAGCAGCTGCACCGGGTCGAGTCGGACCGGCACGAGCCGATCGCGATCATCGGCATGGCCTGCCGGTTCCCCGGTGGTGTGCGCTCGCCGGAGGACCTGTGGGACCTGGTCACCGCCGGCACCGACGCCATCGGTCCGTTCCCGGACGACCGCGGCTGGGACCTGGACCGCCTCTACGACCCCACGTCGACCCGTCCGCGCACGTCGTCCACCCGGCACGGCGGGTTCCTGACCGATCCCGGCGGGTTCGACGCGGCGTTCTTCGGGATCTCGCCGCGCGAGGCGTTGGCGATGGACCCGCAGCAGCGGGTGCTGCTGGAGA
>NZ_JBFAAX010001254.1:0-1452 GCF_040639995.1 Actinosynnema sp. NPDC023658
CGTGCTCGGCGGCGTGGTCGCCCTCATCACGACGTCCATCGCCTCCGGCGTGCCCGAGATCGCCAAGAGCGCCTCCAGCGCGCTGGCCCAGGCCCGCGACTGGTTGTCCGGCCCACCGCTCAACCTCGGTGACAGCCAGCTCGACAAGCTGCTGCAGCAGGCCACCGACCAGCTGCAGGCCAGCGTCGGCTCCATCGCGAACGGCCTGATCACCGGCGTCGGCACGGTGACCTCCGGCATCGTTACCGGCATCCTCGCGCTGCTGCTGGCGTTCCTCTTCGTCAAGGACGGCCCGCGGTTCACCCCGTGGCTGCGCGGGGTCATCGGTGAGCGCGCCGGCGGCCACACGACCGTCGTGCTCGAAAGGGTCTGGACGACGCTGGGTGACTTCATCCGCACGCAGGCCATCGTGAGCCTGGTCGACGCGGTGCTCATCGGCCTCGGCCTGGTGGTCCTCGGCGTGCCGCTGGCCGTCCCGCTGGCGGCGCTGACGTTCCTCGGCGGTTTCGTGCCGATCGTCGGCGCGTTCGTCGCCGGGGCGCTGGCCGTGCTCGTGGCGCTGGTCAGCAACGGACTGACCACCGCGATCATCATGCTGGTGATCGTGGTGGTGGTGCAGCAGGTCGAGGGCAACGTGCTCCAGCCGGTGCTCCAGTCCCGCAGCCTGCGCCTGCACGCGGCGGTCGTCCTGCTCGCCGTCACCGCGGGCAGCTCCCTCTACGGCATCGCGGGCGCGTTCCTAGCCGTGCCGGTGGTCTCCACCGCGGCGGTCGTGCTCCGGTACCTGGGCGAGGTCATCGATCAGCGGTCCACCGCACCGGGCGTCGAGCCGGAGTCGGGAACGGGGGAGCTGGACGGCCCGACGGGCATTTCCTGAGCCGTCACCGGCCGCTGTACTCCGCGCCCGACCGGGTGAGAACCTCCCCGGTACGGGTGACGCCGGTCGGTGGCACGGGCGTTGGTCGCCGCCGGGTGCCCACCGCCGACGAGCGGATGGCCCCACGAGTCGGTTTCTTGACGAAACCCACGGTTATCATGCGCGGATGCTCCGACGCACATACGACGACCAGGTCTGTTCCATCGCACGCGCACTGGAGGTCGTCGGCGAGCGCTGGACGCTGCTGATCGTGCGGGACGCCCTGTCGGGTGTCACCCGGTTCGACGGGTTCCTCAACCGCATGCCCATCGCGCGCAACGTGCTCAGCGACCGCCTCAACGGCCTGGTGGAGTGCGGCGTCCTGGAACGCGTGCCCTACCAGGACCGGCCGCCGCGTCACGAGTACCGGCTCACCGCCAAGGGACGTGACCTGACGCCCGTCGTCCTGGCGCTCATGGCGTGGGGCGACCGCCACCTGCCCACGCCGACCGGGCCGCCGAGCGTGGCCGAGCACGCGGGTTGCGGCGGGGCCGTCCACACGCGGATGGCCTGCGACTGCTGCGCGCAGGAGGTCG
>NZ_JBFAAX010001255.1:0-1452 GCF_040639995.1 Actinosynnema sp. NPDC023658
CGCTGGTCTACGCGGCGGACGTGGCGGCGGCGAAGGTGAACGAGTGGACGCACCTGGCCGGCGTGTACGACTACGCCGCGCGGCAGTTGCGGCTGTACGTCGACGGCCGGCTGGTCGGCACCCGCAACGGGGCCGTGCTGTGGCCCGCGACCGGCAAGGAGGTGATCGGCCGGAGCAAGGTCAACGGCACGCCGGCCGGGTTCTTCCGGGGCGACCTGGACGAGGTGCACGCCGCGGAGGGGATCCTGCGCGACAGCACGATCGCGGAGCGGGCCGGGTGGCCGGCGCCGGTGGCGGGTCAGCTGGGCCGGTTCGTCAACGGCGCGGGCGACCACTACACCGGTCCGACCGACCAGGTCCGCGCCGGGTACCACTTCGAGGGCGTCCTGGGCCGGTCGGCCGCCGCGGGGCCGAACACCAGGCAGCTGTACGCGTGCGCGGCCGGGACGGACGCGTTCACCTCGACGGACGCGGCGTGCGAGGGCAAGACCTCGCTGGGCGGGATCGGCCTGGTGTACACCGTGCAGCCGACCAACGTCCCGACCGTCGCGCTCTACCGCTGCCTGGCGGGCGGCGACCGGTTCGAGTCGCGGTCCGGCGCCTGCGAGGGCGGCACGTCGGAGGGCCTGCTGGGCTACTCGGTCGGCTACGCCGCGCTGGTGCGCTACATCGTGCCGGGCTACGACGACGTGTCGACCACGAACGGGGCGCCGGTGGCGTCGACGTTCGGGGTGGCGGACGGCGTGCTGGCGATGGCCGGGCTGCCCGACACCACGCCGCTGATGCTGTGCCGCGACGGGGGCGACTCGTTCGCGTCCACCGACGCGGCGTGCGAGGGCAAGACCGTCGTGGGCTCGCAGGGCCACATCTGGACGGTCGCGCCCGCCGGGCCGAGCCGGCCGCTGTACCGGTGCAGGGGCACGGACAGCTTCGTGGCGCAGGACCCGGGCTGCGCCGGCTACCCGATGGAGAAGCAGTTGGGCTACGTGCTCGTCGACGCCCCGACCGAAGCGGCGGTGTTCGGATCATGATCGGAGGAACCATGCGCGCCGGCGGCAGACGCCTGGCAGTCCTGCTCACCCTCGTCCTCGTCACCTCGGTGGTGACGACCGCGATCTCCCCGGCCGCCTGGGCCGGGGAGCCCTCGGTGCCCCTGCCCGACACCTCGTCCACGAAGGTGACCGAGCAGAAGATGGACACCTCGCGGGGCCCGGACGAGGCCACCGCGAACGAGCTGCACGGCGACCAGCGACCGGGCAGCGGCGGCGTGGACGGCGGTGGCACCAGCAGGGCCACCCCGCTCTCGCCGTCGGCCAAGTGGGACGTCTCCGGCCAGACCGGCGACTTCACCAGGTCCTACCCGATGCGGGTCCCGCCCGTCCCGGGCGGCCTCGCTCCCCAGTTGGCCCTCTCCTACGCGTCGTCGGCGGTGGACGGCCGGACGAGCGCGAC
>NZ_JBFAAX010001256.1:0-1448 GCF_040639995.1 Actinosynnema sp. NPDC023658
GCCGTGACGCCCTGGAACGCCGGGCCGTAGTCGTAGCCGAGGGCGGCGAAGGTGTCGTAGAGGTGGGTCACGTCCAGCGGTTCGGCGTCCGGCGGCGGCCACGCGGTCGCCCAGTCCGGTCGCGGCGGCTCGGGGGCGTCACCGAGCGTGCCGGTGGCGTGCCGCACCCAGTCGTCGGTGCGCGAGTGCACCGCCACCGTCCGACGGCCGGTCTCGTCGGGCGGTCCGACCACCACCTGGAGCCGCACCCCGTCGTGGTCCAGGACGAGCGGTGCCTCCAGGACCAGTTCGTGCACCGCGCCCGCGCCGACCTCGGCCGCGGCACGGGCGGCGAGTTCCAGGAACGCGGTGCCGGGCAGCAGCACGGCGCCGCGCACGGCGTGGTCGGCCAACCAGGGGTGGGTGGACAGCGACACCTTGCCGGTGAGCGCGGCCCCGCCGTCGGGCAGGTCCACCACCGTGGTCAGCAGCGGGTGGTCGCCGGTCGCGGTGGTGGTGGGGCGCAGCCAGAACGGTTGCCGCTGGAACGGGTAGGCGGGCAGCGGCGCGGGCGTGACGCCGGCCGGGAACAGCGGGCGCCAGTCGACCTCGACGCCGCGCACGTGCAGTCGAGCCAGGGCCGCGCGGAACTCGTGCGGCTGGTCGCGGCGCAGCGTCCCGGTGACCAGGACGTCCGCGTGGTCGGCCGTCTCCTCGACCGCCGACGTCACCACGGGGTGCGGGCTGACCTCGACGAACACGCCGTGGCCGTGGTCGAGCAGGGTGCGGGTGGCCTGGTCGAACCGCACCGGTTCGCGCAGGTTGCGGTACCAGTAGTCGGCGTCCAGGTCGGTGGCGGGCTCGCCGGTCACCGACGAGTACAGCGGGATGGCGGCGGACCGGGGCGTGATGCCGGCCAGGTCGCGCCGGAGCCGGTCGCGGAGGGCTTCGACCTCGACCGAGTGAGCGGCGTAGTCGACCGGGAGCGCGCGGGCGCGGATGTCGTCGGCGGCGCACGCGGCCAGCAGTTCGGCCAGGTCGTGGGAGTTGCCGGAGACGACGACCGCGCCGGGTGCGTTGACCACGGCCACGGTGAGGCGACCCGGCAGGCGTTCGAGGTAGGCGGTGGCGCGCTCGGGTGACAGCGCGACGGACACCATGCCGCCGTGACCGGCCAACGACATCAACGCCCTGGCGCGCAGGGCGATGATCTTCGCGGCGTCCTCCAGCGTGAGGATGCCCGCGACGTGCGCGGCGGCGATCTCGCCCTGTGAGTGGCCGACGACCGCGTCCGGGACGACGCCGTGCGCGCGCCAGAGCCCGGCCAGCGCCACCATCACGGCGAACAGGGCGGGCTGGACCACGTCCACGCGGTCGAGCGCGTCGTCGCGCAGGACGTCGACCAGCGACCAGTCCACGTGCGGCGCCAACGCGTCGGCGCAGGCGTCGATGTGCTCCCGGAAGACGTC
>NZ_JBFAAX010001257.1:0-1447 GCF_040639995.1 Actinosynnema sp. NPDC023658
CCGCCGACGCCGGTCCGGTGCGGCTCGCGGTCGGCGTCACCGACCCGCACCGCAGGCACCCGGCGGTGCTCGCCCAGACCGCCCTGACCCTGGCGCAGCTCACCGAGCGCCCACCGGTCATCGGCATCGGCGCGGGCGCGCACGAGAACCTGCGGCCCTACGGCATCAGCGGCGACCGGTCGGTCGACAAGGTCGAGGAGGCGCTGCGGATCCTGCGGATGTTCTTCGACACCAAGGGGCCGTTCGACTTCGAGGGCGAGTTCTTCACCCTCGACCAGGCCGTCATGGACCTGCGCGCGCCCGACGGGAGCGTCCCGGAGATCTGGGTGGGCGGCAACGGTCCGCGGATGACCGCGCTCGCCGGTCGCTACGGAGACGGGTGGGTGCCGTCGGACCTGATGGCGCCCGCCGAGTACGCCCGCAGGCTGGCCGCCGTGCGGGACGCGGCCGTCGCCGCGGGACGGGACCCGGACCGGGTCGTCGCCGCGGGCGGGGTGCCGATCATCGTGGCCGAGACCGACGAGGCGGCCCGCGAGCTGACCGGGGTCACCGCCATCCGGTACCTGGCCCTGCACGCCGGCGCCGCCAAGTGGCGCGAGTACGACGTGGCCCACCCGTTCGGCGAGGACTACCGGGGGCTGTCCCACCTGCTGCCGCACCGGTTGACGCGCGAGCAGGTCGAGCAGGCCCTCGCCGTGGTGCCCGACGAGCTGGTGGCGGACCTGGCGATCGTGGGCAGCAGGCGGACGGTGCTCGACCGGATCGGGGAGCTGGCCGACGCGGGCATGCAGCTGCCCGTGCTGATCCCCGTCTCGGCCTTGGCCTCCCCCGAGGCCGCCGGGTACACCGTGGAGAGCCTGTCCTGGCTGGCGGGCGAGCTGCGGTCGGTCACCACCGGGCGGGGCGTGACGGCATGACCGACATCGGCATCATCGGCTCGGGGATCTCCGGCTTGCAGCTCGCGCTGCGCCTGCAACAGCTCGGCATCGCCGTGACGCTGTACTCGGCGCAGACCGCCGAGGAGCTGGGTGCGGTGCGGCCGCGGAACTTCCCGGCGCGGTTCGGCCCCACGCAGCGGCGCGAGGAGTCGCTCGGCGTGCACGTCTGGCACGTCGACGACGCCCGGGTGCACAGCTGGTCGATCACCATCCACGGCGAGGACGCCGACCTGGAGTTCACCGCGGCGCTCACCCCGCCGTCGAGCGTGGTCGACTTCCGCGTCTACCTGCCGCACCTGTTCACCGAGTTCACCCGGCGCGGCGGGAACGCCGTGGTCGGCCCGGTCCGGGTCGACGAGGTCGCGGGTCGCCACGACCTCGTCGTGGTCGCCAACGGGGACCGGTCGATGCGGGAGCTGTTCCCGGTCGACCCCTCCCGCTCGCCGTACACGACACCGCAGCGGGTCCTGTGCAGCGGCTTCTACCACGGCATCCGGGAGGACGTCGCG
>NZ_JBFAAX010001258.1:0-1444 GCF_040639995.1 Actinosynnema sp. NPDC023658
AGCACCGCGCCGGCCAGGACCACCAGCAGGATGACCACCGACCAGGGCAACCGGCCGAGCGCCGGCAGGTCCACCCCTCCCCGGCCGAACACCCGGAAGGACGTCGACAGCGCGCCGCGCGGCGCCCCACCGGTCCACAGGAACACCGCGCCGTCGAGCACGAGCAGCATCCCGAGCGTCACGATGAACGACGGCACCAGCAGCTTCGTCGTGATCAGCCCGTTGACCAGGCCGACGAGGAGGCCGAAGCCGAGCAGCAGCGCGATCACCCAGGGCGTGTTCGCCTCGTCGCCGCCGATCAGCCGCGCGGCGATCACGACCTCCGCGGTGACCAACGAGCCCACCGACAGGTCGAAGCCGCCGGAGACGATCACGAAGTACTGGCCGATCGCCAGGACCACCAGCGGCGCGGCGCGCTTGAGCAGGGCCAGGTAGCCGGCGGGCTCGGCGTACGCCGGACCGGCGAACGCGAGGGCCACCAGCAGAACCACCAGCACGACGAGCACCGGCACGGTGCCGTCCGCCGGACGGGGCCGCGACGTCACACCGACCTCCGGGACAGCCGGCGGCGGGCGTACAGCGCCACCGCGACGATGAGGACGACGCCGCGCACGACGTCCTTGAAGAACGGGTCGACCGCGAGGTCGTCGAAGACGGTGTCCAGGGTGGACAGGATGAGGACGCCGCCGATCGTGCCGACGACACCGCCGCGCCCGCCGGCCAGGACCGTCCCGCCGAGCACCACGGCCGCGATGGACTCCAGGTCGAAGCCCGCGTCCGTGCCGACGTACGGCGCACCGGACCCCAGGCGGGAGGCCAGGAACACCCCGGCCAGCCCCGCCGCCACCGAGCACAGCACGTGCGCGGTGACGATCGTCCGCCCGGTCCGCACGCCGGACAGCCGCGCCACGTCGACGTCACCGCCGACCGCGTACAGGTGGTAGCCGGCGCGGGTGCGCCGCAGGTACCACCACGCGCCGGCCGCGACGAGCAGCAGCACCAGCGCGGCCACCGGGATCGGCCCGACCCGGTCGTACCCGAGGTGCTGGAACGACCGCGGCACGCTGCCCGCCGGTCCCGTGTAGCGGTGTTCGAGGTACCCCCCGAGCAGCAGGGCCACCGCCAGCTACACGAAGAAGCCGTACTGGAGCACGGCCTGCAACACCACGCCAGCAGCTCGCCGGGCAGCACCATCGTGCCGCTGCCCGCCATGGTCTCGGCCGCGACCAGCGAGCACAGGCCGACCAGGTAGGCCACCGACAGGTCCAGCGACCCGCCGACGACGACCACCGTCTGCCCGACGGCGACGAGACCGAGCGCGGTGCTGCGGGTGAGGATGTTGAGGATGCCGCCCTGGTCGAGCAGCACGCCGCCCTTGAGCGCCACCAGGACGCTGCCGATCACCAGCAGCGCCACCAGGGCGGCGTAGACGGCCGTGGTGGGG
>NZ_JBFAAX010001259.1:0-1443 GCF_040639995.1 Actinosynnema sp. NPDC023658
GCTTATCCGCTCGTTTTCGCGACGTCTCGGCTACGATGAGTCACACACAGTGCGCTGCACCGCTCCGGTCAGCCGGCTGCCCTCCGACCGGGAGGTAAGCTGATCGGGCTGTGGTGAGCTGTCACACTCTTCGGGTGACCCGTCACGAAGGAGTCGCGTTGGCGGATAGCGCACTGGTCCCGGAGGTACCGGTCGACGCGCCGGCCGGGAAGCGGGACACCGCCGGGTCGACCGGTCCGTACCGCCCCGGCTACGAGCTGGTGGCCGAGCAGATCCTCCAGCTGATCGCGGAGTTCGAGCTGCGCCCCGGTGACCGGATGCCCACCGAGAACGAGCTGGCCACCCGGATGGGGACCAGCCGGACGGTGGTCCGGGAAGCCGTCAAGATCCTCTCCGCGATCGGCCGGGTGCGGGCGCAGAAGGGCCGCGGGCTGTACGTGGCCGACGACGAGGGCATGCTCGGCTCCTCGCGGTGGGGCGGCTTCTTCCTGCCGACCAACCTCGACCACGTCTACATGCTCTTCGAGTTCCGCCGGGTCCAGGAGACCGCGGCCAGCCGGCTCGCCGCGACCCACGCCACCCCGGCCGAGCTGCGCGCCATCGGCGCCGCCGCCGAGACGTGCCGGCAGGGTCACGTGACCGGTCAGCTCGCGCTGTTCCAGGACGGGGACGAGGACTTCCACCTCGCGGTCGCCGCCGCGTCCCACAACCAGTTCCTGGTCGCCGCGGTGCGCGAGGCACGCCGCCTGCAGCGCCAGTCGAGCACCATCGGGCTGCACGGCACCATCGGCGGGCACGCGGCGGAGGCGGTCGAGGAGCACCTCGCGATCTACGAGGCGATCCGCGACGGCGACCCCGAGGCCGCCGCGCACGCCGCCGGCCTGCACCTCGACAACACCCTCCAGGACTACCGCAGCGAGATCCAGCGCCGCCTCTTCGGCTGACGGCCGGGTCCGGCCCGCGACGACCGGCGCCGGTCCGCTCAGCGGATCCCGGCGCCGGGTCGAGGTCAGGCCTGCTCCTGCTCCTGCTCGTCGAGCGGACCGTGGTCGAACCAGTCGAACCACGCGGTGCCCTCGGTGACGTACATGCCGATCACCCGGCCGGTGAACCCGGTTGCCACCTCCGTGGACAGGTACCGGCCGTCCAGCTCGACCAGCGGCTCCGGGTCGTCGCCCACGTGGAAGGCGAGGTAGTCGGGAGCGGCGACGTGCAGCCCCGACGGCGACCCCTCCCCCTCCGGCCACCTGCGGGCCGCCCGAGTGGTGATCACGAGTCGCACCGGGCCGGCGGGCACGGCGCGGGTGGCCGTGGTCTGGCGCAGTGGTCCGATGCGGGCGATGACGGCGGCCTGCCCGTCCGCGACCTCCAGGTCGTAGCTCCCGGGTGCGGCCCGACGAGACGTTCCGGGAGTGCCTCGCCGGTGTCCAGCAGCGGTTCCGC
>NZ_JBFAAX010001260.1:0-1442 GCF_040639995.1 Actinosynnema sp. NPDC023658
CCGTGGCAGACCCCGACCGCGAGCAGCGCCGGCAGCGGGTTCGGCACGCGACGCCACAGCCCGACGACCGTCCACACCAGGACCGGCACGACCACCAGCACCGCGTTGAGGACCGGCCCGACCAGCCGCAGGTCGTGCGCGACCACCCTCGGGACACCCAGGGCCGCCAGACCCCAGAGCCACGCCGCGGGCAGCCCCGTCCGGCGGCTCACGCCGACGCCGCGCGGCGGAACCGCTGGTGGGCGGTGAAGGCGAGCACGGCCGTCACGCCGCTCATGGCCAGCCGCACCCAGTGGCCGGTCTCGAACTCCACCGCGGTGCGCCGCAGCACCTCCGCCGAGTGCACCGCGATGCCCTCGGTGAACATGATCTCGTTGCGGGGCCAGAAGAAGAGCACCGAGAACAGCCACTCCCCGAGCGCCAACGACGCCAGCGCGCCCAGCGCCCACGGCCGTGCCGACCGGATCCGCCACAGCAGCACCACCGTGCCCACGGCCAGCACCGCGGTGAGCGCGCCCATCGGTGGGAACAGGTCGGCCGGTCCGGTGATCGCGAAGAAGTCCACCGCCAGCGCCAGCGACGAGGGCGGGTCGTGGAACACGTTGGGGTAGATGACGATCGTCTCGACCAGGATGCCGCCGAAGGCGACCATGGCCACCCAGGTGTACAGGGTCGACACGATCAGGGACAGCGAACGTCGGCGCACGGGAACTCCGCATGAGCAAGGGGAGGGGGAAGCACCCTCACAGGGGTGGTTCCTTCGACGTCGCTCACGCTAGGTCCGCGGCCGGTGCCTCCACATCGACCTCGATACGTGGTCCACGTACGCATCTGGACGTACGCGCTGCGTGACCCCCGCCGGATTCCACCCACGGCCATTCCCCCGATCGGGTGTCTGCTCGTAACCCCGCCTGGCGGACAGGCGACTCCACGGGTAAGCGGCCGGCAGGGAGGCGCCGTGTCCGGGACGAGTGGGTGAGCCCCTGTGGACGCGTTGATCGAGATCACGCAGGACGGTCGGGGCACCGGCAACCGGGTGGAGCTCCGCCTCGGTGACGACGGGGTGTGGCCGGCGGAACCGCCGGCGTCGGACACCGTCGCGACGGAGGCCGGCGCGGTCGATCCGGGCGCGGGTGACGCGGGTGTCGGTGGCCCGGTCGCCGTCGCCCCGGCCGCGATCCTGGAGTTCCTGCACGGCAACGCGGAGTCGCAGGGCTTCACCGACATCGGCCTGCGCCTGGGCCGGCTGCTCCTGCCCCCGACCGTGCGGCAGTGCTGGGCGCGGGCCGCGGTCGAGCGGACGTTCCTGTGCCTGGACCCCGAGTTGCGACGCCTGCCGTGGGAGTGCGCCCGGTCGCCGCACGCCCTGTTCGTGCAGCCCGACCACCCGTTCGTCCGGGTCCACCGGCGCGTGGTGGGCGACGACCCGGTCACCGACCCGC
>NZ_JBFAAX010001261.1:0-1441 GCF_040639995.1 Actinosynnema sp. NPDC023658
ACACGAGTGTTCCGTTCGGCTCCCCGACAGGCCGATTCGGCGGTGAACCCGCGTCGCGGCCCAGGATGGACCACAGCTTCTCGGTCAGCCGGTCCTGCAACGCCTCCAGGTCGGTGCCCTGGCGGACGGTGGCGCGGACCCTGGTGTCGCCGTCACCGCCGAAGCCGAACGCGGCCAGGCTGTTGTCGGTGCCGACGGTGACCTGGTAGGTCTCGACCTCGTCGGTGTCGGCCAGCACGGCTTCGAGCTTGCGCGCGGCTTCGTCGCGGGCGTCCAGGCTGCTGCCGGGCGGCAGCTTCTGACTGCCCTGCAACGCGGTGCCGCCCGCGTTGTCGATGAAGTTCGTCTGCAGGGAGCCGGCCAGGCCGAGGGTGCCGCCGAAGATCAGCACCGCGATCAGCAACGTCACCCAGCGCCGCGTGGTGGCGAACCGCAGCACGGGCACGTACGCGCGCTGCAACGGGCTGCGCCGCTCCTTCTCCACCGCGGCCTCACGCGCCCGCTCCGCCGCCTCCGGGTCGCTCGACACGGCCGGGCGCTTGAGGAACCAGAACGCCAGCACCGGCACGATCGTCAGCGACACCAGCAGGGACGCCAGCAGCGCCACGGTGACCGTGATGGAGAACGGGCCGAACAGCTCGCCCGCGATGCCGCCGACGAACGCGATCGGCAGGAACACCGCGACCGTGGTCAGGGTGGACGCGGTCACCGCGCCCGCCACCTCGCGCGTGCCGTCGAGCACCGCGCGCTGCTTCTCCTCGCCGTACCCGAGGTGCCGCTTGATGTTCTCCAGCACCACGATCGAGTCGTCGACCACCCGGCCGACCGCGATGGTGAGCGCGCCGAGGGTGAGCAGGTTCAGCGACAGGTCACCGGTGTAGAGGGCGATCAGCGCGACCACCACGGACAGCGGGATCGACACCGCCGTCACCAAAGTGGACCGCACCGACAGCAGGAACAGCAGGATCACGACGACCGCGAACAGCAGGCCGAGCAGGCCCTCGGTGGTCAGGCCGCTGATGGCCTTCTCGACCTGCGGGCCCTGGTCGAACGCGACGGACAGGGTCGAGTCGGCCGCCCGGCCCCACTCGTCGAGCTTGTCGCGGACCTGCTGCGAGATCTCCACCGCGTTGCCGTCGGAGGTCATGGTGACGCTGATGCCGAGGGTGGCCTCGCCGTTGGTGCGGGTCAGCACGGTCGCCGCCTCGGGCGCGGACTCGACCCGCGCCACGTCCCCGAGCTTCACCGGTCCGCCGGGTGAGGAGAGCGGCAGGTTGCGCAGGTCGTCCACGGTGCCGACGGGGCTACCGACCTGCACGGTCAGCGACTTGTCCGCCTCCGGCACGGCGGTGGCCCTGACGCTGTTCGACGTCGTGGTCGTGGTGTGGTGCCTGGCCATCGGTCTCGTCCTCGCGCTGTTGGTCTCCGCGATACCCAGACT
>NZ_JBFAAX010001262.1:0-1440 GCF_040639995.1 Actinosynnema sp. NPDC023658
CTTCGGGGTCGTCGGCGGTCAGCACCTGGCCGCGCGTGCCGACGCGGGCGGTCGGGTCCGCGAGCAGGGCGGCGCGACCGGCGGCGGAGCCGACGTCGTCGAGGTGGAACTTCAGCAGCCCCGGGTCCTGGTACGCGGCGGCCAGCCGGACCGTCAGCGCGTCCAGCGGGTCGTCACCGGTCGGCGGCTCGACCAGGTTCCAGTACGTGTCCGCGTCCGCTGTCGGTTCGGCGTCGGCGGGTGTCGCCAGGGTGATCAGGACGTCCTGGGCGTCGATGACCAGGTGGCACACCAGGTCCCGCACGAGCCACCCCGCGCAGCCGGACCACCGCTCGAAGTCCTGGTCCGGGACGTCCGCGACGGCCGCCCGCAACGCCGTCCAAGAGCGCGTGAAGTGGTCCACCGCCGCACGGTATTGCCGGACCGGGACGGTGGACAACTCGTGCGCGGCCGGGCCCGCTCACCCGACGGGTTTGATCGCCTTCACCTCGAACGTGCCGTTGGGCCCTACCTCGATGACGGGCAGGCGGCGGCCGACCGCGTTGCCGGTGGTGGCGTCGATGGTGAACGAACCGCCCGCGCCGCGGATCTGGTTGCGCTCGCGGTCGGAGCGCTCCAGCTCCGCGCGCACGGCCTGGCGGGTCGGCAGCTCACCCTCCTGCAACCCGTTGCCCGACCGGCTCACGGCCTCGGAGGCGGCCAGCATGGCGTCGTGCATCATCACGCCCCACCCGTCGGCCAGGTCCCCGGTGGCGAACCCGAGCCGCTGGAACTCGGTGGTCAGCGTGGTGAACTCGGTGATCCCCATGGCGACGGCCGCGTCCGGGTCGACGTGCGGGGTGTAGAGGATGGCCAGGTTCGGCTGGTCGGCGCGGGGCCGCAGGTCGGGCCTGGTGCGCAGCATGGAGGCGTCGGAGCCGGTGACGAGGGTGATGTTCCGGTCCCGCGCGCAGCCCCGCTCCCGCAGGTTGGTGATCAGGTCGTCCAGCAGCACGGCCCGCCCCGCGTACAGGACGGTGTCCGGGGCCCCGTCGCCGCACAGGTCGCGCATGATCTCCCGGAACTGGGTGTCCAGCGACGCCTCGGTGTCGAACCGGCTCTCCACGGTGATCGACAGCGCGCCGCCCGACGCGGCGGCCTTGAACTCCTTGTACAGCGTCGAGGTGTACAGGTCGTCCTCGTTGACGTCGTAGACGAGCATCGCCCGGGTGACGCCCTGCTCGGCCAGGTAGGCCGACAGCACGCCGATCTGGTTGCCGGTGGTGGAGCTGACGCGGGTGAAGCCCTTGGTGTAGCGGGCGGGCTCGCCGCCCTGCGCCGGTTGCTCGACGTTGAAGTTCGTGGCGGTGACCACGGAGGCGACCATCGGGATGTCGGCCTCCGCCAGCGCACGCGCGGTGTGCTGGGTGTTGGTGGTGCTCTGGCCGACGCCGATCACGC
>NZ_JBFAAX010001263.1:0-1438 GCF_040639995.1 Actinosynnema sp. NPDC023658
CGGACAGCCGGCCACATCCCGGGTGCGATCAGGACGCGGTGCAGGTGAGAACAGGTGTGCCGAGCGTGCCGGACGCGACGAAGCCGAACGTCGTGCTCGCCCCGGCGGACAGCGAGCCGTTGTAGTTGACGTTGCGGGCGGTGACCGAGGTCCCGCTCGTGGTCGCGGTCGCGCTCCAGATCGAGTTGATCTGCTCGCCGTTGGCGAAGGACCAGTTCACCGCCCAGCCGGTGACGGCGGAGGACCCGGCCGTCACGCGCACCTCGGCCTGGAAGCCGCCGGACCACTGCGAGGTGGTGCGGAGGGTGGCCGAGCATCCCTTGGCGGGGACGTTGGTGGTCGTGGTGGTGGTCGTGGTCGTCGTGGTGCTGCTGGTGGTGCTGGTGGGCGTCGTCGTGGTGGTGGTCTGACCGCCGCCGGTGAAGTTGACGTCGCTGCAGAAGTAGTAGGACTGGTCGAGGTGGCTGGCCTGCCACACGGTGTACAGCATGTGGTGCCCCGTGCGGCCGGGCGCGTTGACCTCGACGGGCGTGGTCATCCCGGTGGGGATCTTGCCGGTCTGGCCGACCAGCTCCAGGTCGCTCCACTTCAGCTTCTGCGTGGTGGGGTCGAAGCCCTGCTTGGTGGCGTAGACGCGGATGTAGTCGGCGCCGTGCGAGGACTGGTCGCGCAGGTTGAGGGTGAACCGGCTGGGGCGGTCGACCGCCTTCCAGGGGCCGGGTTCGTCGAACGCGGCGTAGCGGCCGTTGAAGGTCAGGCCCGCGCTGCACAGCTGCCCGTCCGGGATGGCGGCCTGGTGGTTGCCCGCAACGCCCTCGCGGAACAGGCCGTTCCAGTTGTACATGGCCGACGGGTCGGCCTGCCATGCCTTGTAGCACATGGGGTCTTCGGTCGCGGTCTGCTGCGTGGGGCCGTTGGGCCAGCGCAGGTAGCAGTCGTAGTGGCGCGCGGGCGGGTCGCTGACGGCGCCGTGCGCGGACGCGGTGCCCGCGCCGAGCGTCACCAGCAGCGTGGTCAGCAGCGCCAGGCAGGCGCCGAGCACCGCCGACGACCGCAGCACCGAGCCGGACCTGGACGGGATCTTCGCGGTCAACGCGCCCCTGCGTGGGGTGGGAGCGCTCCCAGAACTGTGCAGCATGTGTACCGCCAAATCTTCGTTGATCGACGACGTGGGCTTCCGCGGTCCCGGGGCGGCGGAACCGGTGCTGCTCGAACTCGCTGACGTGGTCGAGCCCTCCGCGGGGTGCGCTCCTTCGCACGGTGCTCTGGGAGCGCTCCCAGCGTGGGTCAGTCTTGGGATCGGGAGCACCGCTGGCATTCCGCCAATCGGGTGATGTTGCGCAAAGCCTCCGAGCGGGTGGGCCCGCTGTGCGGGAAAAGGCGGTGCGGCGACACCCGTTCGGCGGCTTGCCCGAGCGCGCCCGGCCGCCGGAGCGGG
>NZ_JBFAAX010001264.1:0-1437 GCF_040639995.1 Actinosynnema sp. NPDC023658
CGGTGGACTGGACCTACAGCTCCGGTCGGACGCTCGTGTAGACGTGGGGTCTCTTCAGCCAGTTCAGCTACGGCAAGCTCCCCTACTGAAATCCGGTCCACACCGGTTCGCCGGACCGGGCCACGCCTCCCCGCCCGGGGTCACCGCCCAGGGCGGGGAGGCCGCCGCCCGTTCCGCACCGCTGCGCCCGAGAGGGAGTGACGCCATGACTTCCGCTGCGACGGTCTCGTCGTTGCCCGAGGTCGCCGCGCAGGTGCACCGCCAGCGCGTGGCCGTGCGCCGGGTGCTCGACGGGGTGGACGACCGGCTGCTCGTGCTGGCCGGCCCCCGGTGCGTGCGGGACGCCACCGCGGCGCTGGACTACGCCGGGCAGCTTGCCGAGGCAGCGGCCCCCTACCGCCAGCAGCTCCTGGTCGTGCTGTGCGCCTACCCCGAGGCGCAGGGGGACGAGGGCGGTCGCCGGTTCCTGCTCGACGCGCTGCGCACCGGTCTGCCCCAGGCCGTCCGCTTCACCCACCCCGCGACCGTGCTGCACACCGCCGACCTCGTCGCCTACGGGCTGATCACCACGCGGTCCACGACCGATCCCCTCCACTGGCGCTGGACGTCCCGGGTGCCCGTGCCGGTCGGTTGCGAGAACGAGGTGGCCGCGGACGTCGGCGCGGCCGTGGCGGCCGTCCGCGACGCCAACGCCCACCGGCTCCGCTTCTCCCGCGCCCTCGCGGTGCACCCCGACGCCCACCTCGTGCTGCGGGGCGGGCTGCACCGGCCGGCGCACGACCCGTCGTCCACCGCCATCGCACTGACCCGGTTGCGCGCCGAGAACCTTCCGCCGCGCCTGGTGGTCGCCGTGCCCGGAGGTGGTGACCTGCGCCGCCAGCGGGACGCGGTCGCGTCCGTCGCACGGCAGCGCGCCGACGGGCAGAAGGGCCTCGTCGGCGTCGCCTTCGGCTCCTTCCTGCACGAGGGCAGGCAGCACGCGCCGGTCGACTACGGGGTCAGCACCGCGGAACCGTGCCTGAGCCTGCCCGACACGGTGTCCCTCCTGGACACCCTCGCCATCGCGGTGGAGCGGTGCCGCCTGCGCGGCCGGTGACCGGGGCGGTGGTTCAGCCACCGTCGTCGGCGTAGCCGAAGTTCTGCGTCCACCAGTGCCCGGTGGCGTCGAGCAGCAAGCCGACCCCGACCTCGGCGAACTCCGCGTGCAGGACGTTGGCTCGGTGCGGAGCGCTGCGCATCCACGCCTCCACCACCCGCACGGCCGTCTCCTGGCCGAACGCGACGTTCTCGCCGCCGGGGTGGGGGAAGCCCTCGGCGAGCATCCGTTCGAACGGGTCCGGCCAGCCCGGCAGCCGGTGCGCGAGGACCCGCCGCCGCGCCATGTCGGCGCTGTGCCGCCTGGCCGAGCGGCGGAGCCGTTCGTCGGCTCCCAGCGCC
>NZ_JBFAAX010001265.1:0-1434 GCF_040639995.1 Actinosynnema sp. NPDC023658
GTCGGCCACCAGGTACACGCCCGACAGCAGGCCGGTGACGTGCGCGTTGGCCTGCTTGGCCAGCGGCATGATCCGGTCCCAGTGCGGCTTGCCCTCACCCTCGTCAACTCCCCTAACACACACTCTGCCTGGAGTTGACCAACGTGTTGTTGCGGAACGTCGTGTTCGTCCCGCAAGGGCTCTCGGTGATCGCGGAGTTGGTGACGGTCAAGTTCTGGATCACGACGTCGCGGGTCACCGGGAACTCGGTGCGCGCCGCCAGCCGGATGTCGCCGGGCCCGGTGACCGTCCCGCCCTGCGCCGCGATGTTCACGTTGTAGCAGTTCTCGACGAGGATCGAGTTGCTGCCGGTCTGCGCGATGTCGATCCGGTCGATCTGCAGGCCGCCGCTCTCCGACACGCAGAAGATGCCGCGCCCGCCGCCGCGCGCGACGACCTTGCCCACCCGGACGTTGATCGGGTAGCTGTCCCCGACGCGGCCGTTGCGGTTGGCGGTGCGGAACGCCGCGTACCCGGTGCCGGTCCCCGCGTTCTCCGCGTCGACGGTGCCCACGGTGGCGTTGATCGTCTGGTTGAGCAGCAGGCCCGACTCACCGACGCTGCGGGCCACCACCGTGCCGATGGTCAAGCCGTCCACGCCGTAGGTCTCCACGGCGTGCGAGCTGGCGCCCTGCACGTAGGCGTAGTCCAGGCGGATGTTGCGGCTCCACTGGCTGGTGTCGCCGCGGTTGTCGATGCGCACCCCCAGCCCCCTGGACAGGCGCATGTTCACGGTGCCGATCACCACGTTCGTGACGTTGCGCATGAAGATGCCGTACACCGGGCTGCCGGTGAGCGTGAGGTTCTGGACCTCGATGTCGCGGACGCCCCGCGCGTAGACCGGGGCGTAGTCCCCCGAGCCCGAGCCGGTGACGTTGATGGTGCCGCACACGTCGAGGGTGGTGTAGCTGCGCATCGAGTAGCGCTCGCCCGCGGGGATCGAGCCCGACGCCCGCACGACGATCCGCTCCTTGGACGTGCGGTTGGCGGTGAGGCTGTCGTTGGCCGCCTGCATCGCGGCCCGCAAGCTGCTGCCGGTGTAGACCGTGCTGCTGCCCCGGCGTGCGGTGAAGCTGCTGCCGGACCCGGTCACCTCGGCCTGGTACGTGCCGTCGCCGCACGCCGCCAAGGCGTCCGGCGCACCGACCTGCAACAGCGCCGCGGTCAACGCTGACACGGCGAGAAGTGCTCTCATCTGCTCTCCTGGGTTTGGTAAGCGCTTTCCTGACGGCGGCGGGGGCTGTGGTCTCCGTTCGGTCGGAGCAGGTCTCGGGAAGGAGGAGCGGTGGGGGGGGCCCCGGGGGGGGGGGGGGGGGGCCCCCCCCGGTAAAAAACGCTGGGGGACGAAAAGCCAGGGCGGCCCCAACGGGGGGGGGTGTGGGAGGTGTGGGAGGG
>NZ_JBFAAX010001266.1:0-1433 GCF_040639995.1 Actinosynnema sp. NPDC023658
CGCCCCGTCCGCACGCCGGCCCTCCGCCCGCCCGCTCACCGGCGCACCGCCTGCCGCCGACCGGGCCGCGGGTCGCCGCGGGCCGTCAGATCGGATCGCGGCTCACCCGGCCACCTGCGAAACCACCCACGCGCCGAGCGGGGGGCGACAACTCTCCGATGTGGACTGTCGATCGTCCGATGTGCTGTTCCACAACCGGATTACCGCCGGTCCCGAGACCGCAAGTCGGGCTGCGAAGAGAGTTCGGCAACCCGAACGGTCCGGTGAGGACGGCCGCGCGCGGAACACGACGACGATTCGCCGCGTCACCAATGACCCTTCGGACGCCGACCGTGCGACCGGCCTGCCGACCAGACCCCACCGCCATCGGTCCGCGCGCACGTACGGGAGCAGAGCGGGCCTGCGAGAACACCCGCACCGAAGCCCTGCAGCCCACCCGCGGCAACCCGGTCGTCCGGCGCGATCCCGAGGCGGGTTCGGAGGCGGCACGGGCACACCCCACCCCACAGGCGATCCCGGAGCCGGGCACACTTGTCACACGAATGGGGGCACTGTAGCATAACAACGTTACACAAAGAATAACGGCGTTGTGCAACACTGTCAAGGTGAGTCCACGCAAGCTGGATCCCGAGACCCGTGCCGCACTCGTCGACATCGCGGCGAGGCTCCTGGCCGAACACGGCGCGGAGGCCTTGTCCACCAGGAAGATCGCGGCCGAGGCCGGCACGTCGACCATGGCCGTCTACACGCACTTCGGCAGCATGAGCGGCCTGGTGCGAGAGATGGTGCACGAGGGCTTCGCCCGACTGGAGCGCCAGTTCGCCAAGGTGCGCCAGACCGACGACCCGGTGGCCGACATGGCGGTGCTCGGCTACGCCTACCGGCAGAACGCCAAGGCGAACTCGCACCTGTACGCGGTGATGTTCGGTGGTCAGTCGCTGGCCGGGTTCTCCCTCACCGACGAGGACCGCCAGTACGGCCGGTACACCCTCATCACGGTCGTCGACTGCGCTACCCGCTGCATCGAGGCCGGCCGGTTCCGCGACAACGACCCGCTGCTGGTCGCCCACGAGATGTGGATAGCGACGCACGGCCTGGTCAACTTGGAGCTGGGCGGCTACCTGATCGACCCGGTCGACGCCGACCGCTGCTACGAGACGATCCTGAACAGCCTCCTGCTGGGCGTCGGCGACGACGTCAAGTCGGTGACCGCGTCCATGGCGGCCTCGAAGAGGCGCAGGCGGCGCGAGGTCGAGGCCGACCTGGAACCGGTCACGAGCCGGCCCTGACCACGTCCCCCGGCTCGGTCGGCGGGACGAACGGGCCCCAGGTGAACGCGGGCAGCCACCGGGTCGGGTCGTCGCTCCAGTCCAGCGCGGCGACCTGCTCCGCGCTGCGGCGCCCGGCCAGCGCGCGGTGGAGGTCGTGCCGCG
>NZ_JBFAAX010001267.1:0-1432 GCF_040639995.1 Actinosynnema sp. NPDC023658
GATGCCGACGAACACCTCGCGCACCGTGAACAGCGCGACGAGGATGACCGCGCCCAAGCCGACGCCCACGGCGATGGGCCGTGCGACCATGGCGCAGCGGATCAGCCGGGCCAAGCAGAAGCTGCGCGGCGCGAGCTTCGCCATGCCCGGCCCGGACGAGTTCGCCGCCCGGCTGAGGTCCGTGCTGCACGTGCTGTACCTGATCTTCAACGAGGGCTACACCAGCAGCGTCGGCGGTTCGCTGCACCGCACCGAGCTGTCGGGTGAGGCGATCCGGCTGACCAGGGCCGTGCACGCCCGGCTGCCGTCCGACCCCGAGGTTGCGGGCCTGCTGGCGCTGATGCTGCTCACCGACGCGCGCCGGCCGGCGCGGACCGGCCCGAACGGCGCGCTCGTCCCGCTGGCCGAGCAGGACCGGTCGCGCTGGGACGAGGAGCTGATCGTGGAGGGCGTCGAGCTGATCATGGCCGCGGTGGAGCGCGGCGCGATCGGGGAGTACCAGTTGCAGGCGTCGATCGCGGCCATCCACGACGACGCGCGCCGCGCCGAGGACACCGACTGGCCGCAGATCCTGGGCATGTACGGGCTGCTGGAGCGGATGACCGGCAACCCGGTGGTGTCGCTCAACCGGGCCGTCGCGGTGGCGATGGTGCACGGGCCCGCCGCCGGCCTGGAGCTGATCGACACCCTGGACGAGCGCCTGGCCGGCAACCACCGGCTCGACGCGGTGCGCGCCCACCTGCACGAAATGGCCGGCGACGTGCCGCGGGCCGTGGCGCACTACCGGGCGGCCGCCGCGCGCACCACCAGCACCCCCGAGCAGCGGTACCTGATGGACAAGGCGGCCCGCCTGGCACGCTGACCGGCGCGGTTATCCTCGGTGGTGGGGTCGAGGACGGGGGTGGTCGCACGTGACCGAGCGCAAACCGGCAGGGGTGGGCTTCGAGACCTGGATCGAGCGCCAGATCCGCGAGGCGCAGGACCGCGGCGAGTTCGAGGGCCTGCCGGGTGCCGGCAAGCCGTTGCGCGGGCTGCACGAGCCGCACGACGAGCTGTGGTGGGTGAAGGAGAAGCTGCGCCGCGAGGAGGGCACGGCGCTCCCGCCGACGTTGCTGCTGCGCAAGCAGGCCGACGCCGCGCGCGAGGCCGCCGGGCGGGCGCGCACGGAGGCCGAGGTGCGCTCGATCCTGGCCGACATCAACGCGAGGATCGAAGAGGCCATCCGCAAGCCGATGTCCGGCCCTCCGCTCAACCTCATGCCGTTCGACGTGGAGCACGTCGTGGCCCGGTGGCGCGAGCAGCACGGCTCCCGCTGACCTGCCCGCTCCGGCCGCGGTGCCCGTGACGGTCAGGTGACGCCGGCCGCGTCGAGCAGGGCGGTCGCGGTGGCGACGCCGAGGCCCGAGAGCGGTTCGGCGCGGACCACCGCGCG
>NZ_JBFAAX010001268.1:0-1431 GCF_040639995.1 Actinosynnema sp. NPDC023658
CGACCGACACCTGCTGGTCCACACTCTTTCCCTCCCCGACGCTCTTCCGATCTCTGCGCCACCTGGCCACCACCGCGCCGTTGCGCGGCGCGACCGTCGCGTCCGCGGTCGGCTACGGGTCGATCGGCATGCTGACCACGGCGCTGCCGCTGCACCTCGCCGCGCTGGGCGTGGACGGCAACCGGGCCGGGATCGTGTGGGCCGCGATCGAGGTGGGGTGCGTGGCGAGCATCCTGGCGGTGCGCCGGTGGCTGCACCGCTGGCGCCCGGAGCGGGTGGTGTTCACGACGGTCGCGCTGTACGGGGTGACGCTCGCGCTGTGGCCGCTCACCCCGCACTTCACCGTGCTGCTCGGACTGGCGCTGGTCAGCGGGGTGGCGCAGGGGCCGACCCTGACCGCCACGATCACCGCGCGTCAGCGCTACACGCCCGGTCCGCTGCTCGGGCAGGTCTCGACGACGGGCGCGAGCGTGAAGATCGGCGCGTTCGCGGTGGGCGCGGCGGCCGGTGGCGCGTTGCTGACCGCGTGGCGGCCCGGGGCGGTGATCCTGCTCGTCGCGGCCGGCCAACTGGTGGGTGCGGCGCTCGGAGCAATCACGTCGAGGGTCGGGCACGCCGTCCCGGCGACCCCATAGGATCGCCGGCATGGCTGACGCGCGACCTGCCCACGTGCACCGGCTGCGGGTGCGCCCGGTCGACTGCGACCGGCAGGGGATCGTGCACGCCTCGCGCTACGCGGTCTTCTTCGAGGCCGCGATGGTGGAGACGCTGCGGTCGTTGCTGGGCTCCTACAAGGAGCTGGAGAAGCACGGCATCGACTTCGTGATGGCGGAGACGTCGATCCGGTACCTGAACCCGGCCCGGTTCGACGACCTGCTGCGGATCGCGGTGCGGGTGCGCACGCTCGGCACCACCACGTTGACCATGGGCTTCGACGCGGACGTCGACGGCACGCCGGTCGCGACGGGCTGGAACCGGTACGTCTCCTTCGGCACCCCCGAGCTGCGCAGCACCCCGATCCCGGCCGACTTCCGCAAGGTGCTGGAACGCCGTCCGGCCGCGTCCGCCACCAGGTCCGCACCCACGCCCAGGTCGGCGTCCGCCACCGGGTCCGCTTCCGCCACCGGATCCGCGCCCGCGCCTAGGTCCGCACCCGCGCCCCGGCGCTGACGGCGTGACCGGCGCCCGTCCCCTCGGCCCGCGCCACGACCCGCCCGCCCTCGACCCGGACAGCGGTCTCGGTCTCGTCGCTGACCGAGGGCACGCCCGCCGCGGCCGCCAGCGCGCCGGTCTCGTCGCACACCACCCGGACCCGGGGCCACGCCGCGGTCGGGAACGCCTGCCGCAGGCCGCCGCACAGCTGCGCCAGGACCAGCCGGGCCAGCGGCGCCAGCTCCGCCGGCGTCCCGGTGACCACCGCGAGGGTCACCC
>NZ_JBFAAX010001269.1:0-1430 GCF_040639995.1 Actinosynnema sp. NPDC023658
CGAGCAGCACGTCGCACCGCGCACGGAGGTCGAGGTGGCCGTCGCGGCCATCTGGTGCGAGCTGCTGCGGGTGGACCGCGTCGGTCTGCACTCGAACTTCTTCGCACTGGGCGGGCACTCGCTGCTCGCCACCCAGGTCGTCACGCGCCTGCGCGCGGAACTGCACTGCGACCTGCCCGTCCGCCAGCTGTTCGAGACACCGACCGTGGCGGAACTGGCCGCGGTTCTCTCGACCGCCAGGACCACCGGACCGGTCGAACCCGCGGTCGTGAAGCGGGAACGCCGCCTCCAACAGCTTCCAGTCACCTCCTGAGCAACGGAGCACAGATGTCGGAGTCATTCGCCGCGCCCGCAGCGGCGCCGGGAGCGCCTTCCACCGAGCAGTGGTCGGACTGGCGCTGGCACATGCGCAACCGCGTCACCAACCTCGACAAGCTGCGCGAGTGGGTGAAAGTCAGCCCCGCAGAGGAAGAGGCCATCGAAGGCACGGCGGGCAAGTACCGCTGGAGCGTCACGCCGTACTACGCGTCCTTGATGGACCCCGAGGACCCCGACTGCCCGATCCGGTTGCAGGCCGTCCCGTCGCAGGGCGAGCTGCTGGAGTTCCCGGATGCCGACGTGGACCCGGTCGGGGACATGTTCTACCGCAAGACCAACCGGATCGTGCACAAGTACCCGGACCGGGTGATCATGCTGATCACCGAGTCGTGCCCGGTGTACTGCCGCCACTGCACGCGCAAGTTCCACACCACCGACGTGGAGGGCACGTACTTCCGCGACAACGAGGGCGGCGACTTCGAGGAGGACTTCCGCTACATCCGCGAGCACCCGGAGATCCGCGACGTCCTGCTCACCGGCGGCGACCCGCTGTCCTACCGGGACGAGAAGCTGGAGACCATCATCTCCGGCCTGCGCGCGATCCCCAGCGTGGAGATCATCCGCATCGGCAGCAGGTTCCCCGTGCTGCTGCCGCAGCGCATCACCGACGAGTTCTGCGAGATGCTGGCCCGCCACCACCCGGTGTGGCTGAACACCCACTTCAACCACCCGCGCGAGATCACGCCCGAGGCGGCGGCGGCCGTGGACCGCCTGCTGCGCCACGGCGTGCCGGTCGGCAACCAGACCGTGCTGCTCAAGGGCATCAACGACGACGTGGACACGATGCGCAAGCTGATGACCGAGCTGCTGCGCATCCGGGTCCGCCCGTACTACCTCTACCACTGCGACAACGTCACCGGCGTCTCCCACTTCATGACCTCGATCGAGAAGGGCTGGGAGATCATGGAGGGGTTGCAGGGGCACATGACCGGTTTCGGCGTGCCGCAGTACGTGCTGACCACCAGGATCGGCAAGATCCCGGTCAGCCAGCCCTACCACGAGGTGACCGAGGACGGCCTGGCGCTGCGCAACTACCGCGGTCAGACGATGAC
>NZ_JBFAAX010001270.1:0-1429 GCF_040639995.1 Actinosynnema sp. NPDC023658
GGTAATGCTTCATCACCATCTGAACGGGACTCCTGTCCACCCGAATCGTCAGGATCCAAGTGTGTCTGGTGTCCAACATCTGGGGTCAAGTCCCGTCTAAGCACCGAGGGTGACCTGTCCATGCGCCAAGTCATCGCGCACGGAGACAGACAGAGCGGCGCGATACGTCTCCTCAACGCTCACATCCGCGGCGTGGTTTCCCTCGACGGAGCGGAGATCACCAACGACAGCGGTCCTGCTGTGTTCGCTGACGGTTTGCGTACCGACAGCACCCTGTTCTTGAACCGAGCCACCATGTCGGGCGTCGGAGAGAAGGGAGCGGTATGCCTGCTCAGCGCCCATATCGGCGGCCCCGCTGAACTCCGCCACACGAAGATCACCAACCACAGCGGACCCGCCCTGCACGCCGACCGCCTGCGCACCGACAGCACCCTGTTTCTGAACGGCGCCACCATTCGCGGTGCCCACAAACACGGCGCCTTACGGTTGCCCGGTGCTCACATCGGCGGACAACTCAACATGGTGGACACCCAGGTGGTCAACGACTTCGGGTTGCTGATGACCCTGAACGAGGTGACGGTAAAAGGGAAGTTGATCTTTCCTGCTACCGCGGTCTGCCCACACGGGCAACCGGAGTCGGGGACCCGAACCTGTCCGGATGCCAACCGTCAGATGGCGGTACGCGATCTGACGTTCCCCCGCCTTGACGATGCGACGTGGCAGCAGTGGTTACACCTACTGGTCCACCACACCGCTGTCTACCGGTCACAGCCGTTCCAACAACTGGCCTCGGTGGAGCGAGCCGCCGGGCACGACGGCAGCGCCCGCCAGATCCTCATCACCCAGCAGGACGATCTGCGCCGTCGCACCCCTCAAGTCCTCGGAGGACGACTGGGGCAGCGACGACACCAACTGTGGGGATGGCTGGGCCGCTACGGCTACCGCGCCCACCGCCTCGTCGTCGCCTTGTTCGTGGTTCTGGCTCTGTCCGGCGGCATGGCTTACCTCGCCGGGCAAGTACCTACCCGCCTCGGTCACCACGCTGCGGAACGCGTCACCACTCCCGCCGCCACTCCGGCCATCGGCCCAGGAGTACCTTGCTCGACCGCCGAACTGCTCGGCCTGGGCATCGACCGCGGCCTCCCTATCGGAACCACCGGCCTGCGTGCCCGCTGCGACCTGGACACCACCACCCAACTCGGTCAAGCCTTCACCTACGCACTATGGGCGCTCCAAGCCATGCTCTGGGCCCTGGCCACTCTCGCCGCTGCCGCCTACACCGGGCTGGTCCGTAAACCCACCTGATCTTGGCGCTGCTCGACGTTGTACCTGCCGAGAACTCCATCCATGCAGGTGGAGGCGGTATAAGAGCTCTGAGGCGCTCCGGTTGTGGTGGAGGCTTCATTCCTTGAGAGGATGGAGTCATGGC
>NZ_JBFAAX010001271.1:0-1427 GCF_040639995.1 Actinosynnema sp. NPDC023658
GCCGCCTCTTCGCCTGGATCGGCTGGGACCACCCCCGCATGCCGTGGGACGGCACCGAGCTGTGCGTGGCCGAGGTCGGCTCCTCGGAGCACCGCGTCCTGGCCGGTGGCGAGACCGAGGCCGTGTGCCAGGTCGAGTGGGAGGTGCCGCCCGAGGACGCGCCGGACCGCACGCCCGCCCTGCTCGCGCTGACCGACCCCGACGGCTGGTGGAACCTGTTCCGCATCGGCCTGGGCGGCACGTCGAAGAACCTCGCCCCCTGCGCGCAGGAGCTGGGCGGGCCGATGTGGCGGCTGGGCAACCGCTGGTTCGCCGTCATCGGCCACGGCCGCTACGCCGTGCTGCGCTCCGGCGCCCCGGCCGTGCTCGACGAGCGCAGCGGCACGGTCACCGACATCGAGGTCGACCTGCCCGTGTGGCAGGCCCACCTGGCCGTGCAGGACGGCGTGCTGGTCAGCGGCGCGACCAGCGCCCTCACCGAGTCCGCCGTGGTGTCGCTGGACCTGTCCACCGGCGTGCTCACCGAGCACACCTCCGCCGAGGCCACGCTGCCGGTCGACTACCTGCCGGTGCCGGAGGAACGCGTGTTCAGCGGCCCCGACGGCGACGTCCCCGCCTACGTCTACCCGCCGCGCAACCCCGACTTCGCCGGTCCCGACGACGAGAAACCGCCCTACGTCGTGCACGTCCACGGCGGGCCCACCGGCCGTTCCGCGCCCGTGCTGGACGCCGAGCTGGCCTACCTGACCAGCCGCGGCATCGGCGTCGTCGCGGTCAACTACGGCGGCTCCACCGGCTACGGCCGGGCGTTCCGCGAACGGCTGCGCGAGCAGTGGGGAGTGGTCGACGTCAACGACTGCGCCGCCGTCGCGCAGGCCCTGGCCGACGAGGGCACCGCCGACGGCGACCGGCTGGCCATCCGCGGCGGCAGCGCCGGCGGCTGGACCTCGGCGGCGTCGCTGACCTCGGTCAAGACCTACCGGTGCGGCATGGTCGCCTACCCGATCCTCGACCTGGCCGGGTGGACCGGTGACGGCGGCGAGACCCACGACTTCGAGTCCCGCTACGTCGAAGGCCTGGTCGGGCCCTGGCCCGCCGCCGCCGACCGGTACGCCGAGCGGTCGCCGTCGAACCGGGTCGACCGGCTGGCCGGGCCCGTGCTGCTGCTGCAGGGCCTGGAGGACGAGATCTGCCCGCCCGAGCAGGCCGACCGGTTCGCGAGCGCCCTGGACGGCACCGGCATCGCGCACGCCTACCTCACCTTCGAGGGCGAGCAGCACGGGTTCCGCAAGGCCGAGACCATCGTCGCCGCCCTGGAGGCCGAGCTGTCGTTCTACGGCCAGATCCTCGGCTTCACCCCCGCCGGCGTTCCCGTGCTGGACCTGCGCCGGTGACCTCGGACGCACCCGCCCGGCCGCCGCTGCTGC
>NZ_JBFAAX010001272.1:0-1424 GCF_040639995.1 Actinosynnema sp. NPDC023658
CTCACCCCTCCCGTCGACCGCGTCGGGCTCCCCGCCCGCTCACGGCCCGGCGATTCTGGGGCATCATCGGGGTCTTGCCACAAGCCCCCCTGTGCGCTATAAGTTGAAAGTAGAGAGGCGCGGGTAATCCCCTCTCCCCCTTCGATCTCCCCCGTTCGCCGGTCCGCTGTGGACGGTTCGCGAGCGCGCGTCACCCCGACGAGTGACTGTCCGGCCGGCGCACCGGCGTGCCGCTTGAAACCCGGGCACCGCACCGGGACGCTGGGGCCCCCGGAGGCAAGGCAAGATCGACTCACGAGGGAGAACGATGCTCCGCAGCACTCGCCTCTTCGGCCCCAAGCGCCGCGTGACCTTCTCGCTGCCCCTCGACCGGCCGAGCGGGCCGGTGAGCGTGGTCGGCACGTTCAACGACTGGACGCCCGGCGTGCACGAGCTGGTGCCCCGCCGCGACGGCACGCGCACGGTGACCGTGATCCTGTCGCCGGGCACGCACCGGTTCCGCTACCTCGGGGACGGCGGCCACTGGTTCGACGAGCCGGACGTCCCGACTGTGGACCGCGACGGGTGCGTCATCACGATCGACGGCTGACCCCGACGATCGGCGGCTGACCCGCCCGGTGGGCGGTGAACTGGCCGTGGAAGCCGAACGGGATGGCGTGCGGCACCTCGGCCCGCGCCACCTCCTCGAACGTCGCCGCGTCGAGCACCAGCAGGCCGGACCGCCCGGCGTCGCCGTCGAGCACCACCGACAGCAGCACGCCGTCGTCCTCCGCGCGGGCGCCCGGCGCGGGCACGAACACCGGCTCGCCCGGGTAGCGGCCCGGCTCGTGCCACTTCAGCGTCCGTCCACTCCGGACGTCCACCTTGACGAGCTGGTTGACGAAGTCCTGCGTGCCGTTCTCGTGCGCCCCCACGCCGTAGGCGTAGCGGTAGTCGCGGCCGTTGTGCGACCCGTAGGCGATGCGGGGCAGCTCCAGCGAGTCGTCCGTGAGCCGGCGTGACGTGATCCCACGGCCGCCGAAGTCCACCTCGTAGCGGGTGGCGAAGGCCAGCGGCAGCTCCGCGTCGCCGCGCAGCCGGTCCAGGTACAGGGCGTCGACCACGGTGGCGTCGGGGTAGGAGCAGATGTCCACGGCGACGCCGCCCTCGGTGTCGAAGGCGTTGATGTGGTGGAAGGCGAAGAACGCGTCGGTGCGCTCGTCGGCCACCACGGTGCCGTCCTGCTGGTCGAACACCACGAACCGGGTGCCCAGCTCGGGCCGCCACCGGTAGTTCTCGATGAACGGCTTGGCGCGCAGCAGCAGCGACAGCGGGTTGACCACGAGCGGGAAGATGGCCAGCACCACGTGCCGCTCGGTGACGGCGAAGCTGTGCAGGTAACCGGGGCGCTCGGCGGGCAGCGTGGCGATCAGCTCCCGCGCGGT
>NZ_JBFAAX010001273.1:0-1422 GCF_040639995.1 Actinosynnema sp. NPDC023658
CTTGCGCGTCACGGGTCGGCGCGCTCGGGCGAGGCTCGCGAGCGCCGCTCGCTGATGCGGACGGGGAGGGTCCCGGTGCCGCGGGCGGTCGCGGTCGCGGTGGACCGGGGAACGCGAAGGGACCGGCGGGGCGGACTCGATCGCGTCCGTGCCGCCGGTCCCGGGGCACTCCGTCAGCGGCGGCCGTTGAGCGCGCTGCGGCCGGCGTACTCGGCCTGCGAGCCCAGCTCCTGCTCGATGCGGATCAGCTGGTTGTACTTGGCGGTGCGGTCCGAGCGGGACAGCGAGCCGGTCTTGATCTGCCCGCAGTTGGTGGCCACCGCGAGGTCCGCGATGGTGGTGTCCTCGGTCTCGCCGGAGCGGTGCGACATCACCACGGAGTAGCCGGCCCGGAATGCCGTGTTGGCGGTCAGCAGCATCTCGCTGAGCGTGCCGATCTGGTTGACCTTGACCAGGATCGAGTTCGCGATGCCGAGGTCGATGCCCTTGCGCAGCAGGTCGACGTTGGTGCAGAACACGTCGTCACCGACGAGCTGGCAGCGGTCACCGATGGCGTCGGTGACGAGCTTCCAGCCGTCGAAGTCGTCCTGCGCCATCGCGTCCTCGATCGACACGATCGGGAACTTGGCCACCAGCTCGGTGAGGTAGCCGACGTGCTCCTCGATCGAGCGCTTGCGGCCCTCCCCCTTGTAGTCGTACACGCCGTCGGCGTAGAACTCCGACGCCGCCGGGTCCAGCAGCAGCGCGACGTCCTCGCCCGGGGTGTAGCCGGTCTTCTCGATCGCGTCGACCACGAACTCCAACGCCTCGTCGGCCGAGTTCAGGTTCGGCGCGAACCCGCCCTCGTCGCCCACGTTGGTGTTGTGGCCTGCCTCGTGCAGGCTCTTGCGCAGGGTGTGGAACACCTCGGAGCCCACCCGCACGGCCTCCTCGAAGCTCTCCGCGCCGACCGGCGCGATCATGAACTCCTGGAAGTCGATGGCGTTGTCCGCGTGCGCGCCGCCGTTGATGATGTTCATCATCGGCATCGGCAGCACGTGGGCGTAGGAACCGCCGACGTAGCGGTACAGCGGCTGGCGGTGCGCCGCGGCAGCCGCCTTGGCCACCGCGAGCGAGACGCCGAGGGTGGCGTTGGCGCCGAGCCTGGCCTTGTTCGGGGTGCCGTCCAGCTCGACCATCGTCCGGTCGACGACGGACTGGTCCTCGGCGTCCAGACCCCGGACCGCGTCGGCGATCTCGCCGTTCACCGCGCCCACGGCCTTGCGCACGCCCTTGCCGTGGTACTTGGTCTTGTCACCGTCGCGCAGCTCGACCGCCTCGTTCGTGCCGGTCGACGCGCCCGACGGCACCGCGGCACGGCCGAACGAGCCGTCCGCCAGCTCCACGTCCACCTCGACGGTCGGGTTGCCGCGGCTGTCCAGG
>NZ_JBFAAX010001274.1:0-1421 GCF_040639995.1 Actinosynnema sp. NPDC023658
GGGTCCTCGATCCGGATCAGGTAGTGGTCGCGGACCCAGGTCTTCTTGTCCACGCTGAACACCGGCTGACCACCGCGGGCGAAGTCGAAGTGGTAGCGGAACGGGAACGGGATGTTGTTGACGAACGGGAGGAAGCCCCACACGCGGCGCAGGATCGCCAGGCCGGCGTTGCGCTCGCGGCCGGTGGCCGTCGGCGCGTTCGGCTGGTCGAGGTGCCAGGTGGAGTTGGTCAGCGACGCGCCGAAGTCCTTGCGGAAGTGGCCGATCGGCCGGCCGTTGCCGTCGATCACGTCGTAGCCGCTGCCGAGGTCGATCACCTTGCGCGCGCGGAAGCCCGCGAGCACCTGGTTCTTGGTGGAGTCGGTGTAGATCGTCACCTGCTCCTTGAAGGCCATCCGCTTCTGCTCGACGAACGCCACGAGCGGACCGGGCTCGCCGCCGTGGTCGGCGAAGATCTCGTAGCGGTTCACCATCAAGGTGACCTTCTGGTGCATGTGCAGCACGTTCATCGCCTGCGAGAGCATGGTCGTCCCCTTGACTCCGGTCGAGAGCAGGCAGTCTCTCACCCGACCGAGTGAAGATCACCACGGGGATCACCGAGGCGGGCCCTCGTAGCCCCAGGTTGACGCCGTTCCGTGCCCGTTCTCCACCCGTTCGCCGGAAACGGTCGGGCGTCGCGCTGAGTAATTTTCACATCACGGGCCCTGCCGTTGATCGACCCACGAGAGGTGGAAGATCATGAACCGTGCTGTGAGCAGACTGGTCACCCTGGCGAGTGCGCTGGCCTTGGCGCTGGTCGTCGTCCCGGCGACGCAGGCCGCCGCCGAACCCGGTACCTACTGGACGCCCGAGCGGATGCGTTCGGCCGCTCCGCTCGACCTGCGCGCCGCGTCCCCGTCCGCGCTGCGCGCCACCGTCCCGGCGGGCGAGCCGGCCACCGTCGCGCCGATGGCCTTCCCCAACGGCGGCAGCGCGTGGACCGGCGGCGGCGCGGTCGTCACCACCGCGGGCCGCGTGTTCTTCACCTACCAGGGCCGCAACGCCTCGTGCAGCGGCAACGCGGTCACCAGCGCCAACAAGAGCCTGGTGATCACGGCCGGGCACTGCGTGAAGCTCGACGGCGCGTTCCACACCAACGTCGCGTTCGTCCCGGCCTACAACAACGGGAACGCCCCGTACGGCACGTGGAACGCACGGGCCACCCTCACCACCCCGCAGTGGAACGCGAGCGAGGACATCAACTACGACGTCGGCGCGATCGTCGTCGGACAGCTGAACGGCCAGTCCCTCACCGACGTCGTGGGCCCCGACGCGAAATCGAACACACATCCCGGCGCCCACAAAACCAACCAGTGAACCAACCCCTCCGCCCCCCCCAACCCAGGGACCAAGGCCTTCAAAATGAGCATGCGCGCGCTGAA
>NZ_JBFAAX010001275.1:0-1419 GCF_040639995.1 Actinosynnema sp. NPDC023658
CAGGCCGGAGCCGTCGGCCAGGTGCACGTGGGTCAGCCCGTCGCCCATGCGCTTGGCCATCTCCATGGCGTCCGTGTGCGCGGCGGAGGCGTGCGCGTGGCCATCGCGATCGCCTGGAACCTGCTGTTCAGCAAGGACGCGGGTCCGGTCAACCAGATCCTCGGCCTGTTCGGGGTGGACGACCCGCCCGGCTGGACCGCGTCGTCGGACTGGGCCATGCCCGGCGTGATCATCGTCGGCGTGTGGCGCGAGATGGGCTACTACATGCTGCTGTTCCTCGCCGGGCTCCAGACCGTGCCGCCGGAGCTGCACGAGGCGGCCCGGATCGACGGCGCGACGGCCTGGCAGCGGTTCCGCAACGTGACGCTGCCGTGCCTGCGCCCCACCACGTTCTTCGTCACCGTGATGCTCACCATCGGCAGCTTCAAGGTCTTCGACCTGATCCTGGTGATGACCAACGGCGGCCCCGGCCAGTCGACCCTGGTGCTGTCCCAGTACATCTACCAGAAGGGCCTGGTGGAGAACCGGTTCGGCTACGCCTCCGCCATCTCGGTCGTGCTGTTCGCGCTGTGCATGGCGGTCACGGTCGTGCAGTTCGCCGTCAACCGCAGGAGGTCGTCCTGATGGCCGCACCGCACACCGCGCCCGACCTGGTCCCACCCGTGACCGCCCCCGGCACGCGAACCGACGCGACGCGGCCGCACCGGGGCAAGCGCACGTCGTCCCTCGGCAAGGTGGCCGGGTACACCGCGCTCGCGGTGGCGGCGGCGGCGTTGCTGCTGCCGTTCTTCTGGATGGTCTCGTCGTCGTTGAAGACCGACAACGCGGTCTTCTCCACGCCGGTGACCTGGCTGCCGGACGTGCCGCAGTGGCGCAACTACCTGGAGATCTGGCGCGTCTCCGACATGCTGGTGTGGCTGAAGAACACCGTCTTCCTGTCGGTCGTCGTCACGTTGCTCCAGCTGTTCACCGGCAGCTTCGCCGCGTACGGGTTCGCCAAGGCCCGCTTCCCCGGCCGCAACCTGCTGTTCGTGCTCTACGTCGGGACGATCGCCGTGCCGTGGCAGGCGTACATGATCCCGCAGTTCATCCTGATGTCCGAGGCCGGCCTGACCAACACGTTCTGGTCGATCGTCGCGCTGCAGGCCTTCGGCGCGTTCGGCGTGTTCCTGATGCGGCAGTACTACGCCACGATCCCCGACGAGCTGTGCGAGGCCGCGCGGGTGGACGGCCTGAGCGAGTACGGCATCTACTTCCGGATCATGCTGCCGCTGTCCGTGCCCGCCCTGGCCAGCCTGGCGCTGCTGACCCTGGTCACCACCTGGAACGACTACCTCGGGCCGCTGATCTACCTGCGCGACCCCGACCTGTGGACGATCCAGCTCGGCCTCAAGTCGTTCGTCAGCGAGTACAGCGCCC
>NZ_JBFAAX010001276.1:0-1419 GCF_040639995.1 Actinosynnema sp. NPDC023658
TCGTCGCTGGAGAACACGTCGGGTTCGCCGTCGGCCTGCTCCAGCACCAGCGCGCCCACCCCGCCGTGCCCGGACACGTGCAGCACGTCCCACCCGGGGTACTCCTCGACGGCCTCGGCGAGCCGTTCCCGCGTCACCCCGTACTGCAGCACACGCAGCTCGATCGCCTTGCGGGACTTCGCCGCGATCGTCCGGACGGTCCGGGCCAACTCGTACCGCTCCCGCCGCAGCGCGAGCACCGACGAGCGGGCGGGCATGGAGAACAGCGCCAGCACCCGCACGCTGCCGACGACGTCCTCCTTGTCCTCGGGGACGTCCAGGTCGGCGGGCTCGTAGATCAGGCTGATCTGCTTGCGGGACAGCGGAACGCCGTCGATCCGCGCCAGCTCCAGCGGCCGGGACAGCAGGAACTCCGCGTCGCGCGGCACCAGGACGCGCACCGACCCGGACAACCGGCCCAGCAGCGCGTCACCGAAGACGCGCTCGCTGATCCAGGTGGCGACGCGGTCGACGGCGGCGGTCTCCGAGCCGATCGGGTCGTGCGGCAGCCGGTGCCGGTCGAGGTGCCCGACGAGGTCGCAGAACGCCTCGTACTCGGCGGTGCCCACGTCGAGGTCGACCTGGTGGTCGGCCAGCACCCGCCCCGACTCGGCGCTGAGCACCCACCGCCACCGGTGGGGTCCGGCGACCTCGACGGCCTCGAGCGTCTGCGCCACGTCCATCCCTCCCGCCGAGGAGAACCCGAGCGGGCCACACATTTCGCTAGCCTCGCTAACGAATCCTAGCGATCCCGCGCGCGAGCCACGCCGACGCCGCGGGCGCTGGTCACCGCGATCCGTCGAGGTGGGCCAGGACCTGCCGTTCGGCCTCGGTGAACGGCGGGTCGGTCGCCGGCGGGCGACCCGGCCCCAGCAGCGCGCCCACCACGACGCGCGGTGACAGCACGAGCTTCCGCAGCGGCGTGGACAGGGTGTAGGCGTCGATCTGCGCCCGCGTGACGGCCGGTCGCCCGGTGGACGCCAGGACCAGCCGGTCGAGGTAGCGCTCCCGCAGGCGCGCGAGCGGACCGCGCCTCGACCCGGTCGTGCCGGGGTAGCGCAGGTCCTGCGTGACGGCCATGCCCCACGCGTCGTCCATCACGCGCGCGAAGTCCCGTTGCAGCCGCTCGGCCGCACGGCCGCCGGTGCCGAGCCGGGCCAGGCCGTCCCGCAGCGCGACCGCCAGCCGCGCCACCACCGTCATGCCGTGCCCGTACACCGGGTTGAACGTGCACGCGGCGTCACCGATCACGACGAAACCGCCCGGCCACGGCGAGAGGCGCTCGTAGCGGCGACGGTGGTTGACCGTGCCGTGGAAGCCGAACGGCCGGGTGAGCGGTTCCGCCACCGCGATGAGGTCGGAGATGACAGGGTGGCGCAG
>NZ_JBFAAX010001277.1:0-1418 GCF_040639995.1 Actinosynnema sp. NPDC023658
CTGGTGCGCGGAGCGGTCGGGCTCAGTGGACCCCGGCGTAGGAGTGCAGGCCGACCGCGACCAGGTTCACGAAGAACAGGTTGAACAGCACGATCACCAGGCCGACGACGTTGATCCAGGCCGAGGGCTTGCCCCGCCAGCCCGCCGTGGCACGGGCGTGCAGGTAGGCGGCGTAGCAGACCCAGGACGCGAAGGCGACCGTCTCCTTGGGGTCCCAGCCCCAGAACCGGCCCCACGCCTGCTCGGCCCACACCGCGCCGGTGATGATCGCGAACGTCAGGGTCAGGAACCCGACCGTGCCGGTGCGGTAGGCGATCCGGTCCAGCTCCGCGACGGGCGGCAGCCGGCGGCCCGACCGACCCGTCGCCTTCGCCGCCGGCCTCGCCTCGCTGACCAGGTGCAGCGCGCTCACCACACCGGACAGCAGGAACACCCCGCTGGCCATGATCGCGGCGGCGACGTGGACGACGATCCAGTACGAGCGCAGCGCCGGCACGAGCGGCGCGGCCTCGGCGTAGAGCCGGTTGCCCGCCAGGAACAGCAGCGACGCGATCGGCAGCAGCACGAACACCGACATCCGCCGCACGCCGTACCGCCGCACCACGTAGAGCCACGCGACGACGGCGATGAAGCCGACCGCCGACAGGTACTCGTACATGTTGCCCCACGGCACGCGGCCGGTCGCGAGACCGCGCGACACCACCGACCCGACGTGCAGCAGTCCACCGAGGACGGTCAGCGCCACCCCCGAGCGCCCGAGCCGGACGGCGAACGCGGGCGGGTTCGCCGCGTGCCGGGTCAGGGCGTACTCGGCCGAGCACAGCAGGGCGGCCAGCATGTAGACACCGAACGCGCTGGTGAACAGCCAGTCGCTGAGCAGCGCCGACACGGCGAGGCGGTCAGCCACGGCCGGCCCACAGCTGCCCGAGGCGGAGGATCATCACCGGCACGGCCAGGCACGTCACGGTCAGCACGCCCGCGCCCCACCGGGACCGCTCGGCCACCGACCACACCGCGCCGAGCGGCAGCACGACGGCCACGCCGACCAGGTAGCCGACCAGCGTCGCGCGGTCCAGCGGCCGGTCCGCGCCGATCATCGCCACCACGCCCACCACCGCCTGCACCACCAGGCCGACCTCCAGCAGCAGGACGACCGCGGCCAGGCCGAGCGTCGGCTTGGTGCGCAAGGTGATCGGGCGGTCGAGCACGGCCAGCACCAGCGACCACACCGCCGCCACCACCGCGACGACCGTCAACGCGGTCGCCAGGAATCGGATCATCGAACCCCTCCAGAATGACTACTACGCAACGTAGCACTACGCGTTGTAGTAGACGTTCCGGAGGGGTCAGCGGACCAGGAAGCTCAGCGGGGTCGCCACCAGCACCAGGGCTGCGGCCAGGGCGGACCACCGGACGGC
>NZ_JBFAAX010001278.1:0-1417 GCF_040639995.1 Actinosynnema sp. NPDC023658
CGGACGGCGGCGCCGGGCGCCAGTCGCGGCACGCCCATCCTGGCGATGTCGTCCCACAGCCCTCCCGCGCCGACGCCCAGCACGACCCGACCGCCGGACAACGCCGTCAGCGAGGTCACCGTGCGGGCGAGCACGGGTGCCGGGCGGCTGGGCAGGTTGGTCACGCTCACCAGCCCGGACACCCGGGTGGTGCGGCCGAGCGCGACCCCGACGAGGGCGTAGGCGTCCAGCCGGTCGCCGAAGTACGGGTGGTCGGACACCGTGATCAGGTCGAGCCCGGCGCGGTCCGCCTCGACGGCGTGCCGCAGGCTCTCCTCCGCACGGCTGACCGCGGTGCTGATCCCGATCCCGAACAGCGGCACGCGTGGCGAGATGGGGGGTCCTTCCCCGGTGTGATGGTTGGTTCGTGGTCCGAACCAGGTGGCGTATCGTGGCCGCATGGCCAAGGCCGCGGGTGAGCAGATGGGCGTCGTCACGGCGCTGGTCCGCTCCACGTTCCTGGTGAACGCCGTCTACGCCGACGCGGCCCGCGAGTACGGGCTGACCCAGCAGCAGGGGCAGCTGCTCTGCGTGCTGATGGCCCAGCCCTACGGCATGACCGAGCTGGGCGAGGTGCTGAACCTGGCGAAGTCGAGCCTCAGCGGCCTGGTGGACCGCACCGCGCGCCGCGGCCTGGTCCGCCGCGAGCCGGACCCGCTGGACAGCCGCGCGGTGCGGGTCGAGCTCACCGCCGAGGGCGGCCGGCTCGCCGAGGAGTTCTACGCCGAGACCTGCCGCCGCATCGACCGGCTGCCCTCCGGCCTGGGCGACGCCGAGCGCGACGCCCTCGCGGACCTCCTCGCCCGCGTGGTGCGGGACAACGAGGTGCCGCCGGTGTTCATGGAGTCGAACGGGCAGGGCTGAGGCCGAACAGCTCCACGAACCGCCCGGTGAACAGGTCCGCGCCCTTGTACTCGGCCACGGCCGCCGCCGGCAGCAGCGTCACGCCGTCCGGTGACGGCACCTGGCCCACCCCGCTCGCGGGCCCCAGCGGCAGCAGGATCGACGGCACGGGGGAGGGGCGGTAGGTGGCCGTCGGCTCCTCGCCGCGCACCTGCGCCAGGACGTTCTCCGCCACCACCGCCGCGTGCTGCATCGCGTACCCGGCCATCTTCGCCTCGGCCAGGTCCGTGACGTCGCCCAGCGCGTAGACGCGCGGGTGGCCCACGACGGTGAGGGTCGCGGTGACCCGGATCCGCCCCTCCGGCGTGCGGGCCCCGGCCAGTGCGTCGCCCAGGTACCCGCCGTTCACGCTCACCCCGTGGCACCGGAACCAGATGTCGGCGGTGATCGGACCGCCGGTGCTGTCCACCGTGAACGTTCCCGCCCGCGCGGGTTCCGTCGGCGGCGCGGTGGTCAACGCCGTGCCCAGCCGCAC
>NZ_JBFAAX010001279.1:0-1417 GCF_040639995.1 Actinosynnema sp. NPDC023658
ACCAGCGGCCTGCTGGCGGTGTCCACTGCCGAGGGTGACACAGGTCTCGCCGTCGTGCGTTCCGTCCGCGAGCAGTGGCTCGCCGCACAACGCTGGGCCGCGCTGCCGCTGGAGGTGCTGCTGGCCGACCCGCTCGCCGAGTTCGCGTTCGCCGACGCGGGCGAGCTGGTGGACGTGGTCGTCGCGATGGACACCGCGCGCGACTCCCGGCCCACCTCGGGGCGGCTCGCCATGACCCGGCTCGCCGACGTCGGCAAGCCGCTGGTCGCCACGGTCCTCGGTCCGCCGCTCACCGTCTCGGTCAACGTCGCGGATTCCGGCACCACCAGGCTGACCGTCGAACGCCGCACGGGAGCCGACGGCGTCCCGATGGCCGTGGACGTGCTCGACAGCTCGGTGCGAGCGCTGCTAGCCATTGCCGACGACCCGGCCGCACCCGTGGCGGGCACGCAGATCACGGGGCGCCGGTGAGCCGGCCGGTCCACGAGGTGCCTGGGGTGCACGGCCCGGTGACGGTCCGGTTCGATGACCACGACCGTCCCCTGATCGACGCCACGACCTGGGTCGACGCCGCCGCCGGGCTCGGGTGGAGCGTCGCCCGCCACCGCAGGCGGCAGCTGGACGTGTTGCGCCGCACCGCACAGGGTCGTCTCGCGGAGGTGCTAGGCCCTGCCGCGGTCACGTCCGACCTGCGCTGCCGGACCCTCGACCTCGCCGGGGTAGCCGAGCGGTGTCTGGAGCTGCTCCCCGAGGACCAGCGGCAGCTGCTCGAGGCCTTCGCCCACGGCGTCTCCGCGGGCCTCGACCCCGCCGACGAGCCGTGGCGACCGCTGGACTCGATCAGCGTGGCGCAACTGCTGTTCGACCAACTGTCGTTCGACGGCGGGGAGCACCGCATGGTCGAGGTGCTCGACCGGACCTTGCCGAGGGCCGTGGTGGACTTCCTCCTCACCGCCGACGACGACTACGCGACCGACCTCGACGGCCGTCCCGCACCGCCGGTAGGCTCGGAACTTCCCCTCGCCGAGTTACGCGCGCTGGTCGAGGCGTCCGGCGACGGGGACCCCGCGCGGCTCGTGGTCAGGGAACTACGCGCGACCGGCAGCAACGCGTGGGCGGTCTCCGACGGCGAGACGGCGACGCTCGCCAGCGACATGCACCTGGCGCTGACCGTCCCCGCGCTCTGGTACGCGGCGGTGCTCCGGGTCGGCGACCGGACCGTCACAGGCGTCACGGTGCCCGGACTGCCGGTCATCGTGGCCGGCACGAACCAGCGGGTGGCGTGGGGCTTCACCCGGCTCGCGGCCGACACCGCCGACCTGGTGGAACTGCGCCCCGGCCGCACCCCGGACAGCTTCCGCGACCCTTCCGGAGGCGACCGGCCTTTCGACACCCGCGTCGAGACCATCGCGGTGCT
>NZ_JBFAAX010001280.1:0-1415 GCF_040639995.1 Actinosynnema sp. NPDC023658
CGTCGACGGCCAGAACAGGCCGAAGCCCGCCGCCCGGACCAGCGGTTCACCCGCGACGAGCGGCACGCCGATCGCGGTGCCCAGGGTCATGCCCCAGTACCCGACGGGCGCGTCCCCGATCCCGGGCACGGCGAGCAGCCCTGCCAGGAGCGCGCGCCACTCGGGGACGGTGCGGCGGGCGAGGTCGGCGTTGTACCGCTCCGCGATGGGGCCGGTGGGCTCGCCCGCCTTCATCGCCGCGCGCAGGAGGGCGACCTCCTCCTCGTCCCGCGGCGAGCGGGGTCGTGGGCCGTGGCCGTCGACGTCGAGCGCGACGGCCCGGAAGCCGACATCGGTGAGCAGCCGGGCGCGGCCCGACATCGCGCGGTCGTGCCGGTGCTGCCCGCCGCCGTGACCGAGCAGCACGAGCGGGGTGCCGGGCGCGGCGTCCTCGGGCTCCCAGAGGGCGGCGGTCACGTCACCGAGCACGAGTTCGCGCGTGGTGACGCCGTCGGACGTGGTGTGCGAGACCAGGCGGAGGTCGGCCGGGTTCAGGTCGGACATGGGAGTGCCTCTCACAGGAAGGCGGAGCTCCCGGCGACGATTCGGTCGCACGTCCCGTGACGGAACCGGGGAGCACCCGCGATGGGGTCGGTGGTGGTGCGCACGGGTCTCACCTCCCTGGCTCTGGTCACGGTCCGGCGACACGGTACAGCGACGCCCCGACGTCGACCACGGGTTTTCGCCCGGTCACCGCTCAGCGCACCAGCCGGAAGAAGTTGCGCAGCTCGTCGACGAACAGGTGCGGCTGCTCGAACGCGGCGAAGTGGCCGCCCCGGTCGGGCTCGCCCCAGTAGCGGATGTCGGGGTAGCGGTTGGCCGCCCAGCGCCGCGACGGTCGGGGCATCTCGCCGGGGAAGATCGAGCAGCCGGTGGGCACGGGCACGGTGTCCCTCGTGGCGCTGGAGAACCACTCACCGACCTCCCGGAAGCTCTCCCAGTACAGCCGCGCCGAGGAGGTCGCGGTGCGGGTGAGCCAGTAGAGGGTGATGTCGTCGAGCATCTCGTCGCGGGTCAGGACGGTCTCGGGCCGGCCGCCGCTGTCGGTCCAGGAGGCGAACTTCTCCACGATCCACGCGCACAGCCCGGCCGGCGAGTCGGTCAGCGCGTACCCGACCGTCTGCGGCTTGGTCGTCATCTGCTCGGCGTACCCGGACTCGTGCGCCTCGGCGTGCCGCAGGTCGGCCAGCGCGGCCTCCTCGGCGGGGGTGAGGTCGTCGAACGTGGCCGGGTCCGGGGCCGCGATCGGTGGCATGACGTGGATGCCCACGAGCTCACCGGCGTCCTGCTGGCCCATGCTCGTGGTCACGCTCGTGCCCCAGTCGCTGCCCTGCGCGCCGTACCGCCGGTAGCCGAGCCGGTCCATCAGCTCCCGC
>NZ_JBFAAX010001281.1:0-1414 GCF_040639995.1 Actinosynnema sp. NPDC023658
ATGGCCAAGCACGTCGCGTCGACCACGCTCACCGAGCTGGAGTGGGAGAACTCCCACCTGATCACGGGCGACGTCGCCGAGGGCGTGGCCAAGCTCAAGGAGCAGCCCGGCGGCGACCTGGTCGTCTACGGCGGCCGGGGCCTGACGCAGACCCTGCTCGACCACGACCTCGTCGACGAGTACCGGGTCATGCTCCACCCGGTCCTGCTCGGCAAGGGCCGCACCATCTTCGAGGACGGCGCACGCCGGGTCGACCTCGAGCTCGTCGACACCACCGTGATCCCGCCCGGCGTCGTCGTCCTGACCTACCGGCCGGTCCGGTAGGTCGGTGACCGGTCCGGTCGCCTCCGCCCGCCCACGCGCCGGGTCGGGCGGAGGCGTCCGGGTCACATCCGTTCCGGCGCGGTGATCCCCAGCAGGTCCAGGCCGTGACCGAGCGTGCGCGCGGTCAGCCGGCACAGCGCCAGCCGGTTGCCGCGCACCGGCTCGTCGGCCTTCAGCACCGGGCAGGCCTCGTAGAACGTGGTGAAGGCGCGTGCCAGCTCGTAGAGGTAACCGCACAGCCGGTGCGGCTCCAGCCCGGCCGCCACCTCGGTCAGCACGGCGCCGTAGGCGTCCAGCTCCAACGCCAGGGCCCGCTCGGCCGGCTGGAGCGGGATCGACGGGTCGACCACGTCGGGCCGGTCGCCGGCGTTGCGCAGGATCGAGCTGATCCGCGCGTGCGCGTACTGCAGGTAGACCCCGGTGTTGCCGGTGAAGGACACCATGCGCTCGACGTTGAAGGAGTAGTCCTTCACCCGCGAGGTGGACAGGTCCGCGTACTTCACCGCGGCGATCCCGGCCATCTCCGCGATCCGGTCCAGCTCGGCCGCGTCGAGGTCGATGTTCCGCTCGGCGTTCTTCTCGGTCACGACCGCCCGCGCGCGGGACACGGCGTCGTCGAGCAGGTCCATCAGCCGCACGGTGCCACCGGCGCGCGTCTTGAACGGCGTCCCGTCCGGCCCGAGGATGGTGCCGTACGCCGCGTGCTCGGCGGTGATGCCGTCGGTGAGCCAGCCGGTGAGGCGGGCCGCCTCGAAGACGAGCTGGAAGTGCAGCGCCTGGCGCGAGTCGGTGACGTAGACCAGCCGGTCGGCCTTGAGGTCGCGGATGCGGTAGCGGATGGTGGCCAGGTCGGTGGTGTCGTAGCCGTACCCGCCGTCGCGCTTGCGGATCATGAGGGTGACCGGCTTGTCGTCGGGACCGGTCACCTCCCGCGAGTAGAAGACCAGGGCGCCGTCGCTCTCGACGGCCATGCCCGCGTCGACCAGCTCGTCGACGGTGTCGGCCAGCATGGGGTTGTAGAACGACTCGCCCACCGAGTCCTCGGGCGTGAGCAGCACGTTCAAGCGGTCGTAGATGGCGCGGAACGACC